>NZ_JBHXME010000036.1:0-10746 GCF_042721125.1 Streptomyces sp. NPDC058469 | reverse complement strand
GGGGGGTGGCCCTCCCGGGATCCCGGGGGCGGGGCCCGGGGGGGGTTGAGCGGACTAGGCCGCCGGGGGGGGGGGGGGCGGGGGTTCCCCCGGGCCGCCCCTCTTGCCGTGCGCTTGCCGTGCGCTTGCCGTGCGCTTGCCGTCCGATAGTCGACCCCCCCTATTCCAGTCGCCCGGACGCACCGAGGTCCGAATACTGGAATGCTGGACCTGTCGTGTGGACGGACGCGAACCGACGTGGGCCGGCAGGGCGGGCTATGGGGGGCCGAAACATCGTGGAGGACAGGGTGCGGGTGGTCATCGCCGAGGATTCAGTGCTGCTCAGGGAGGGCCTGACCCGGTTGTTGACCGACCGCGGGCACGACGTGGTGGCCGGGGTGGGTGACGGGGACGCGCTGGTGAAGACCATCACGGAGCTGGCGGATCAGGGCGCGTTGCCGGACGTGGTGGTGGCCGACGTACGGATGCCGCCGACGCACACCGACGAGGGTGTGCGGGCGGCGGTGGAGCTGCGCAAGGCGCATCCCGGCCTCGGCGTGCTGGTGTTGTCGCAGTACGTGGAGGAGCGCTACGCCACCGAACTGCTGGCCGGTTCCACCCACGGCGTCGGCTATCTGCTCAAGGACCGGGTAGCCGACGTGCGTGAGTTCGTCGACGCGGTGGTGCGCGTGGCCTCGGGGGGTACGGCGCTCGACCCGGAGGTGGTCGCGCAGCTGCTCGGGCGCAGCCGTAAGCAGGACGTGCTCGCGCGACTCACCCCGCGGGAGCGCGAGGTTCTGGGGCTGATGGCCGAGGGACGGACGAACTCCGCGATAGCCCGGCAGCTGGTGGTGAGCGACGGTGCGGTGGAGAAGCACGTCAGCAATATCTTCCTGAAGCTGGGGCTGTCGCCGAGTGACGGGGATCACCGGCGTGTTCTGGCCGTCCTCACCTACCTCAACTCCTGACAAACTGACACTGTGTCAGCTGTCCGGTCGCCGACCGGCGATTGTTCACCGCCGTCAGTCCGCCGTCAGTCCACTGTCAGCGAGTCCGAGAACCAGACAACGCAACGGGAGCGTCTTCAAGGGAAGCATCGGGGGGCGAGAAATCATGACAAGTCAGGGCGTCCGGCCGTCTCAAAACAGCATCCAGCATGCGAACAGCCGAAGGAAGGCGACCCTTACAGACGTAGGGTTGATCCTGGGAGGGTCGGCAGTACGACCATGCCCGGACAGCGTCCTCGAAGAGGAGGTCCAGTTCAGTGACCAGCCAGGTCAGTAGCCCAGCGGAGCAGGCCGACGAAGCCGTCGTAGGGGAACAACGCAAACCGGCGGGAGTGAAGGACGTCCAACGCCTGGACCGGGTGATCATCCGGTTCGCCGGTGACTCGGGTGACGGTATGCAGCTCACCGGTGACCGTTTCACCTCGGAGACGGCGTCCTTCGGGAACGACCTCTCCACACTGCCGAACTTCCCGGCCGAAATCCGCGCCCCCGCAGGCACCCTGCCGGGGGTTTCGTCGTTCCAGCTGCATTTCGCCGACCACGACATCCTGACCCCGGGCGACGCGCCCAACGTGCTGGTCGCGATGAATCCGGCCGCTCTGAAGGCGAACATCGCCGATGTGCCGCGCGGTGCGGAGATCATCGTCAACACGGACGAGTTCACCAAACGCGCGCTGCAGAAGGTGGGTTACGCCGCCTCGCCCCTCGACGACGGGTCGTTGGACGGCTACAGCCTGCACACCGTCCCCCTCACCACCCTCACCGTCGAGGCGCTGAAGGAGTTCGGCCTGACCCGCAAGGAGGCCGAGCGCAGCAAGAACATGTTCGCGCTGGGCCTGCTGTCGTGGATGTACCACCGGCCGACCGAGGGCACCGAGAAGTTCCTCAAGTCGAAGTTCGCGAAGAAGCCGGTGATCGCGGAGGCCAACATCGCGGCGTTCAGGGCGGGTTGGAACTTCGGCGAGACCACGGAGGACTTCGCGGTCTCCTACGAGGTCGCCCCGGCCGCGACGGCGTTCCCGACCGGTACCTACCGCAACATCTCCGGGAACCTGGCCCTGTCCTACGGCTTGGTCGCCGCGTCCCGACAGGCGGACCTTCCCCTCTTCCTGGGCTCGTACCCGATCACCCCGGCGTCCGACATCCTGCACGAGCTGAGCCGGCACAAGAACTTCGGCGTACGGACCTTCCAGGCCGAGGACGAGATCGCGGGCATCGGCGCGGCGCTGGGGGCGGCCTTCGGCGGCTCGCTCGCGGTGACGACGACGAGCGGCCCCGGTGTCGCCCTGAAGTCGGAGACCATCGGTCTCGCCGTGTCGATGGAACTTCCCCTCCTCATCCTGGACATCCAGCGCGGCGGCCCCTCCACCGGCCTCCCGACCAAGACCGAACAGGCCGACCTGCTCCAGGCGATGTTCGGGCGCAACGGCGAGGCGCCGGTCCCGATCGTCGCCCCGTGCACACCGGCCGACTGCTTCGACGCGGCGATCGAGGCCGCGCGGATCGCGCTCACCTACCGCACCCCGGTGATGCTCCTCTCGGACGGCTACCTCGCCAACGGCTCGGAGCCCTGGCGCATCCCCGACATCGACGAACTCCCGGACCTGACCGTCCAGTTCGCGCAGGGCCCGAACCACACCCTGGACGACGGCACCGAGGTCTTCTGGCCCTACAAACGCGACCCGCAGACCCTGGCCCGCCCGTGGGCCGTCCCCGGCACGCCCGGCCTGGAACACCGCATCGGCGGCATCGAGAAGCAGGACGGCACGGGCAACATCTCCTACGACCCCGCCAACCACGACTTCATGGTCCGCACCCGCCAGGCCAAGATCGACGGCATCGACGTACCGGATCTGGAGGTCGACGACCCGCACGGCGCGCGGACGCTGGTCCTCGGCTGGGGTTCGACGTTCGGACCGATCACGGCGGCGGTACGACGCCTGCGCGCGTCCGGCGAGGCCATCGCACAGGCCCACCTCCGCCACCTCAACCCCTTCCCGCGGAATCTCGGCGCGATCCTGAAGCGCTACGACCGGGTGGTGATCCCCGAGATGAACCTCGGTCAGCTCGCCACCCTGGTCCGGGCGAAGTACCTGGTGGACGCGCACTCGTACAACCAGGTGAACGGCATGCCGTTCAAGGCTGAGCAGCTCGCCACGGCTCTCAAGGAGGCCATCGATGGCTGAGACGTCCACGGAAGGCACGGGCACGATCGAGGCGCTTTCGCTCGTCCCCAAGGCCGAGGCAGTGCAGTCCATGAAGGACTTCAAGTCCGATCAGGAAGTGCGCTGGTGCCCCGGCTGCGGTGACTACGCGATCCTCGCGGCGGTGCAGGGTTTCATGCCGGAACTGGGCCTCGCCAAGGAGAACATCGTCTTCGTCTCCGGCATCGGCTGCTCCTCCCGCTTCCCGTACTACATGAACACGTACGGCATGCACTCCATCCACGGCCGCGCCCCCGCGATCGCGACGGGCCTGGCCGCGTCCAGGCGGGACCTGTCGGTGTGGGTGGTCACGGGCGACGGGGACGCGCTCTCCATCGGCGGCAACCACCTGATCCACGCCCTGCGCCGCAACGTCAACCTGAAGATCCTCCTCTTCAACAACCGGATCTACGGCCTGACGAAGGGCCAGTACTCGCCGACCTCCGAGGTAGGCAAGATCACGAAGTCGACACCGATGGGCTCCCTGGACGCCCCCTTCAACCCGGTGTCCCTCGCGATCGGCGCGGAGGCGTCCTTCGTGGCCCGCACGATCGACTCGGACCGCAAGCACCTCACCCAGGTCCTGCGCGAGGCCGCCGCCCACCCCGGCACCGCCCTGGTCGAGATCTACCAGAACTGCAACATCTTCAACGACGGCGCCTTCGACGCGTTGAAGGACCGCAAGCAGGCCGAGGAGGCGGTGATCCGCCTCGAACACGGGCAGCCGATCCGGTTCGGGGCGGAGGGTGCGCGGGGCGTGGTCCGGGACCCGGCCACGGGTGACCTGAAGGTGGTCGACGTGACCCCGGACAACGAGTCCCAGATCCTGGTCCACGACGCCCACGCAACGTCCCCGACCACCGCCTTCGCCTTGTCCCGCCTGGCCGACCCCGACACCCTGCACCACACGCCGATCGGCGTGCTGCGCTCGGTGGAGCGGCCTGTGTACGACACACAGATGGCCGACCAGCTGGACACGGCGATCGTGCAGAACGGGAAGGGTGACCTGGCCGCGCTGTTGGCGGGTGGGGATACCTGGACTGTTGTGGGCTGACGGTTCCGGTCATACGGAAGGGCCGGGGTGCAGTTCTCGCACCCCGGCCCTCCCATGTTGTGCTGATCAAGCGTCAGGGATGTCCCGTTTGGCACGGAGCAGGGTGTCGCGGGTGATGACGACGATGCGCTCGTAGTCGGCCCGGGCGGCATCGGCGGGGAGGAGGGCGTCGAGTTCTTCGGTGCGGTCGGTGCCGATCACCGCGAAGTTGCCGTCGCTGAGTTCGAAGAGGTCAGGGCACGTCTCCTGGGTGAGGCTCCCTCGTTGGCGCGGTGAGTCACCGAGGCGGCGGACGATGTTGACGGCAGAAGGTTCGCTGTGCACGCGCGGGAGCCTAGTGGACGCGAGTTTCCCAAGTCACCCTGGGTCACGCCCAGTTAGGCCCCCGGGATGAACGGCGTCACACATTGGGGCGAAAGCTGCCCTTCAGGACGACGGTCCGACCACCCACCATTCCTCGGGATCGTCGCGAAGCCTCTCCACCATCACGTCCACCGCCCTGCCCACGCGGGCCTCCAGCGATTCGGCGGGCAGGCTCCTGCGGTGTTCGCGGGTCATCTCCCAGTAGTCGTCGAAGACCGGGTTCCGGCACAACACCCTTAGGTGGCCCATGAGTTCGCCCCAGCCGATGGCACCCACACGGTGATTCAGCACGATCATGCCGTACTGCGCGTTGACGAAGAGCACCTGGCGACGCTGGCGCTCCGAAAGACCGGGCAGGGCGGTTGTCGCCTCCGCCAGCACCGGATCTGCCATCGCGCGCTCCGCCTGCGCGACCGCGATGCCGTGCAGGTTGATCAGATTCGCATGCCGGATCTCCTGGGCGAGCAACGTGAGTTGACTCAGTAATTCCTCGACCAACCGCTCCTGGCGACGGCGGCGGGACGCGCGCTGGAACGGACTACGCGTCCAGCCTGACCTTGCCCCTGCCGAAGAATCGTTCCCTCGCGTGTCCGAACTCTCTGTGGCCAATGCGAACCCCCGAGTCAGGCACCCGAACGTCGGCCTGCGGTCCCGTGGGCGGCACGGGAGGCCGGCGCGCGGTTGGGCACAGCGCCCCACCCCAGCATGCCGGGCGGTTCAAGGCGGCGTGAGAGGCGGAGAGGGGGCGCATGGATGGACGTGCCGCTCATGTCAACCGACGCCCTGACATGTGTGTGCCCGGCGAGCGCCCACCGCACTCCTTCACCGCAGGCGCCGGCGCTTCTCAGCCCCGCCCCTTCGCGGTGTCGTACACCTCCCGCGCCTCCAGCACCTTCCCCATCCGTTCCTTCGTCCACAGGGCCAGCCCCCGCACCTGTTCCGCCGCCTCACGGCCCAGGTCGGTCAGGGAGTAATCCACTCGCGGCGGAATCACCGGCTTGGCGTCGCGATGAACCAGGCCATCCCGCTCCAGCGTCTGCAGGGTCTGCGCCAGCATCTTCTCGCTCACCTGCCTCACCTCTCCGATCGCCCGGCGGAGTTCGCTGAAGCGGTAGGGGCGGTCGAGGAGTTCGATCAGGACCAGGACGCCCCAGCGGGACGTGACGTGTTCCAGGATCAGGCGGTGGGGGCACATCGCCTCGCCCGCGTCGCGGCTTCCCGGCACCTCTGCACTAACCACCATTGCACTTACTGCCATGCCAGTACCTTACTTCAAAGTGGGTACTTTCCATGAGTTAGCGCCTCCCCTAGGGTTAGTGGCACGCACCCCACCCGCACCACCACAAGGAGTCGTCACCCATGAGCATCGTCGTCACCGGAGCCACCGGACATCTCGGCCGCCACGTCGTGGAGCAGTTGCTGGAGAAGGTTCCCGCAGGTCAGATAACCGCGGTCGTCCGTACGCCGGAGAAGGCCGCCGGCTTCGCCGAGCGTGGCGTGAAGATCGTGGTCGCGGACTACAACGCCCCCGAGACCTACGACACCGTCTTCGCCGCCGGCGACAAGGTGCTGCTGATCTCCGGCAACGAGTTCGACAAAAGCCGGGTCGGGCAGCACAAGGTCGTCATCGAGGCCGCCAAGGCCGCCGGTGTCGCGCTCCTCGCCTACACCAGCGCCCCCGGCACCCTCACCGCCGCCCTGGCCGACGACCACCGCGGCACGGAGGAGGCGCTGCTGGCCTCCGGTCTGCCGTACGCCCTGCTTCGTAACGGCTGGTACAACGAGAACTACACCGAGCAGCTGGCCCCCGTCCTGGAGCACAACGCCGTCGTGGCCGCCGCCGGTGACGGCCGGGTCTCCTCCGCCACCCGTGCCGACTACGCAGCTGCCGCCGTCGCCGTACTGACCGGCGAGGGCCACGAGAACCAGACGTACGAACTGGGCGGCGACGAGGCGTTCGGCTTCGCCGAGTACGCGGCCGAGCTGAGCCGGCAGACCGGCAAGGAGATCGCCTACAACAACGTGCCCGGCGAGACGCTCGTCGGCATCCTCACCGGGGCCGGGCTGCCCGAGGCGTTCGCCGCGATCCTCGCCGGGGTCGACGCGTCCATCGAGAAGGGCGAACTGGTCGTCTCCACCGGGGACTTGTCCCGTCTGTCGGGCCGGCCGACCACGCCGATCAGCGAGTCGATCGCGGTCGCGCTCAAGGGCTGACCCACCTCCGGAGGGCCTCTCCCCCGCTACGGTCCGAGGGTCACGGCGTGACGACCGGGAACCCCTTGTCGGGCTGGGTGACGTGGGAGAAGAGGCGGGCCAGCAGGGACTCGTCGCCCTCGGTCGTGATGCCGTCCAGGCCCTTGCCCGCGAGGATGCCCAGGAGTTGGGGCTTCGTGAGGGTGAGGGTCAGGTCCGCCTTGGTCTTGGGGGTGCCCACGGTGCGGTGGGTGAGCGCGCCGTCGTGCAGGGTGAGGCGGTGGCGGCGGTCCTCGTCGGTGAGGACGAGGTCGATGGTGAGGTCGTCGTCCCAGGCGCGGGGGCCGTCGATGCGGACGGCGATCGAGTCGAGCAGCATGTCCGTGGTCAGCGCCATCGCCATCCCCGGGTTGCCGGTGTCCATGGCGATGGGATTGACGCCGTGGCGCAGCTCCATGGCGGAGGTCAGATAGAAGTTGCGCCAGGTGCCGTTCTCGGCGCCGTGGCCGAGCGACTCGTAGACCTGGGCCAGGAGTTCCTTGGCGTCGGTGCGGGACGGGTCGGCGAAGACGATGTGGTTGAGGAGCGTGGCCGCGAAGCGCGGGTCGCCGGAGTCGACGTAGCCGCGGGCCTTGCGCAGCGCCTCGTCCGCGCCGCCGGCCAACTCCACGTACCGCTGGGCGAGTTCGACCGGCGGGTGCTCCCACAGGTGGGCGGCGTTGCCGTCGAACCAGCCGAGGTAACGCTGGTAGATCGCCTTGACGTTGTGGTTGAGGGAGCCGTAATAGCCGCGCGCGTGCCAGGACTTCTCCGGCGCGGGCGGCAGCTCCAGCTGCTCGGCGATCTCCGGCCCGGTCAGGCCGTCGTTCAGCATGCGCAGCGTCTGGTCGTGCAGGTACGCGTACAAGTCCCGTTGCGCGGCCAGGAATTGGACGACGTTGTCGTGACCCCAGGTCGGCCAGTGGTGGGAGGCGAACGCGACGTCGTAGGCGTCGGCGAAGTACTCGATGGCCTCGTCCAGGTACCGCGCCCAGACGCGGGCGTCGCGGACGACGGCGCCGCGCAGGGTCAGGATGTTGTGCATGTTGTGCGTGGCGTTCTCGGCCAGGCACAGGGTGCGCAGCTCGGGGAAGAGGAAGTTCATCTCGGCGGGCGCTTCGGTGCCCGGGGTGAGCTGGAAGACGATGCGGACGCCGTCGAGCGTCTCCTCCTGGCCGGTGCGGGTGATGTCGTGCGTCGGCGGGACAAGGCTGATGGTGCCGTTCGAGGTCGTCATACCGAGGCCGGCGCTGATCTGGCCCTCGGGTGACTTCGGCAGCCGGTCGCCGTACATGAAGATCGCGCGGCGGGTCATGGCGTTGCCCGCGTAGACGTTCTCGCTGACCGCGTGCTCCAGGAACCCGGCCGGAGCGAGGATCGGCACGTCCTCTTCGGTACCGCGGGGCAGGACACCGCGCGAACCGCCGAAGTGGTCGCCGTGCGAGTGCGTGTAGATGAGCCCGGTGACCGGGCGGTCGCCGCGGTGCTTCCGGTACAGGGCGAGCCCGGCGGCGGCCGTCTCCACGCTCAGCAGCGGATCGATGACGATCACCCCGCGCTCGCCCTCGACGAGGGTCATGCATGACGGGCGGCCGTCATGACCGTATGGCGATACGCCCATGACAGCCGAGGCCGTTCGGCGCTACCTTCGTGCCTGGCCGCGCGGACGCGGCCAGGCAGGGCGCGCGCGAAGGAGGGGCCCGTGAGCGGGAAGCCGAGCGGGAAACCGAAGGGCGAACAGCACCACATAGGACTGCTGAACGGCTTCGCGGCATACGGCATGTGGGGCCTCGTCCCACTGTTCTGGCCCCTGTTGAAGCCGGCCGGCGCCGCCGAGATCCTCGCCCACCGGATGGTGTGGTCGCTCGCCTTCGTCGCCGTGGCACTGCTCGTGATCCGGCGCTGGGCCTGGGCCGGCGAACTGCTGCGCCAGCCGCGCAAGTTGGGCCTCGTGACCATCGCCGCGGCCTTCATCACCGTCAACTGGGGCGTGTACATCTGGGCCGTGAACAGCGGCCACGTCGTCGAGGCCTCGCTCGGCTACTTCATCAACCCCCTCGTCACCATCGCGATGGGCGTCCTGCTCCTGAAGGAACGGCTGCGCCCGGCGCAGTGGGCCGCGGTCGGCGTAGGCCTGGCCGCCGTGATCGTCCTGGCCGTCGGCTACGGCCAGCCACCGTGGATCTCCCTCTGCCTGGCCTTCTCCTTCGCGACGTACGGCCTGGTGAAGAAGAAGGTCAACCTCGGTGGCATCGAGTCACTGGCCGCGGAGACGGCGATCCAGTTCCTGCCCGCGCTCGCCTACCTGTTGTGGCTGAACTCCCACGGCGACCTGACCTTCGCCCAGGAGGGCACCGGCCACGCAGCGCTCCTGGCCTCCACCGGCATCGTCACCGCACTCCCCCTCGTCTGCTTCGGCGCGGCGGCGATCCGGGTGCCGCTGTCGACACTGGGGCTGCTCCAGTACATGGCGCCGGTCTTCCAGTTCCTGCTGGGCATCTTCTACTTCCACGAGTCGATGCCGCTCGAACGCTGGGCGGGCTTCGCGCTGGTGTGGCTGGCCCTCATCCTCCTGACGACGGACGCGTGGCGCACGGCGAGGAGGGGCAGGGCGGCAGCGGCGGCGATCGCGCAGGAGAGGACCGCGACGCCAAGTCCCAACCCGGTGGATACGGCGGACACGGTGGAGGCATAGCCCCGCAGGCGCGTCGTCCCGGTGCCAGAGTGAAGGCCATGACACAGACGCCCACGCCCGCACCCCCCACGCCCACACCCGTCCACTGGAAGCTGGTCATCGACGCCGCCGACCCGCACGCGCAGGCGGACTTCTGGGCCGCCGCGCTCCACTACGAGGCCGAGGACAACAGCACGCTCGTCGAACAGCTCCTGGAAATGGGCGCGTTGCCCGTAGCGGCGACCGTCGACTTCCACGGCCGCCCGGCCTTCCGGGACCTGATGGCCGTACGCCACCCCGACGACCCCTACGACAAGGACCGCGGCACCGGCCTCGGCCGCCGACTGCTCTTCCAGCGGGTCCCGGAGGCGAAGACCGTCAAGAACCGCCTGCACCTCGACCTGCACCCGGGCCCGGAACGACGCGAGGCCGAGGTGGAACGCCTGACGGGCCTGGGCGCGAGCGTGCTGCGCCGGGTGACGGAACCGGCCGGCGCGTGGGTCGTGATGACGGACCCCGAGGGCAACGAGTTCTGCGTGGCGTAAGCAGAGGTAACCACGGCTGCGGACAGCTCAGTCGGCGGACTTGCGGGCGCGTTCGGTGAGGCGGCCCATGCGGGCGCGGGCGGACTCCAGTTGCTCGATGTCCTCTACGGCGGGGCCGTCCTCGGTGGTGAGTTCGGTCCACAGGTCGATGAGGTCGCGGCCGAGGGCGAGGCCCTGCTCCGGGTCGCGTACGGCGCGCCAGGCCGTGGCCGCGCTCTGGACGTTGCCGTAGGCGGCCTCCGCGTCGTGGGCGCGGTGGCGGATGTGGGCGAGGTCGAGGGAGAGGTGGAAGGAGCGGAGCGGGTCACCGGCCAAGTAGGCGATGTAGGCGGCGAGTTCGCGCAGTCGTAGGACTTCGGGGTGCTCGGGGCCGAGAGCGCCCGCCGCGTCCGCGACGGTCCGTTCCGCGAGCCCCGCCGCCTCCTCGATCCGCCCCGCCTTGACCGCCTCGTTGATCCGCACCATCGGCTCGATGAGAAACGCGGTCCCCGCTCCGTCGGTCGTCACCGGTTCGTCCCCCAGCACGGCTTCGGCCACGGCGTCGAACCCGCGCGCGGGCGTCGGCTTGGGGTCCGGTTCCGGGGCGGTGAGGGCTGGGAAGAACCGCTGCGCCAGTACGCGACGATGCAGGGCGCCCTCGTCCCGCACACCAAGGACCTGGAACAACTCGGCGTCCCCAGCGCCCGAA
>NZ_JBHXME010000035.1:0-68633 GCF_042721125.1 Streptomyces sp. NPDC058469 | reverse complement strand
GGCTCGTTGTGGAGTGCGGGGACCCTGTGGGAGAGTAGGACACCGCCGAACAAATATTGAAAGGGTTGGATCCTGAACTTCGGTTCGGGGTCCAACCCTTTTTTGTTGCGCGTCACTTGAAGTTCACGTTGCGCAATCACCATCCGAGCATGGGTACTGCTGCAATGCTCAGGGCCGCGGGCGTCGGACTCGGTGACGAGGTCGTCGTGCCGGCGTTCGGGAACGTGGAAGTCGCCGAGGCCGTCACCCTGGCGGGTGGGCTGCCGGTGTTCGCCGACATAGATCCGGTGACCTACTGCCTCGACGCGTCCGCTGTCGAAGCGGCCGTAACTCCGCGTACGGCGGCGATAGTTGTCGTACATCGGTTCGGTCGGTCGGCTGATGTCGGGCGGTTGCTCGGGGTCGGGCAGCGGCATGGGCTGTTGGTGTTGCAGCAGGGGGAGTCCGAGGCGCCGTACGACGAGGTGGCTCAGCGGCGGGAGCGGGCTGCCTATCTTGATGCGAAGTTGCGCGGGGTGCGGACGCCCGACGGCGGGGACGGGCACACCTACCAGCAGTACGTCGTGCGGGTGCCGGGGAACGGGCGGCCGGATCGTGATGCCTTCGCTCGGGCCGTGCGCGGTAGGGGAGTTGAGTGCCGGGTGCCGGTGAAGACGCCTGTGCACCGGCTGCCGGAGTTCCGGCGGTGTGTGGCGCTGCCGGAGACCGAGCGGGCGGCGGACGAGACGCTCGCGCTGCCGGTGGACGCCTCGTTGACCAAGCGGGAGATGCAGCGGATCGTTTCTGCGTGCAACGCGCTCGGGGGACTGTTGCAGCCCGCTTTCTGATCGAGTCGGGGTCGGGCGGCGGTGGTTGGGCGCACGGGCCTGTTCGGGGTATGATTCTTTTCGTTGCCGCGAGGGGAACCTCGGGAAAGCGACAGGCCCTCTTAGCTCAGTCGGTAGAGCGTCTCCATGGTAAGGAGAAGGTCAACGGTTCGATTCCGTTAGAGGGCTCCAGACATCAGAAGGCCCCGCCCAATTGGGGGGGGGCGTCGGCGTGTTGGGGGTCAGTCCTTCTGGAGACCCGGGACGCGCATCGCCAGGATGGCCATGTCGTCGGACGGGGCGTCCGACGCGAAGCGTTCGACCGCGCGCATGACGCGGGCCGCGACCGCGCCGGCCGTGAGGCCCGTGCAGGTCGTGAGGACGTCCGTGAGGCCGTCGTCGCCGAGCATGCGGGTGCCCTCGCGGCGTTCCGTGACGCCGTCCGTGACGCACAGGAGGACGTCGCCGGGGTCGAGGGTGACCGTCTGCTCGTAGAGCTCCAGGTCGTCCATGACGCCCAGGAGGGGCTGGGGTTCGGCGGCCGGTTCGACCGTGCCGTCCTGGCGCAGGCGGAGCGGGAGCGGGTGGCCGGCGCAGACCACCTTCAGCTTGGCGCTGCCGTCCTCCTGGGGCCACAACTCGCCGTAGAGGAGCGTCAGGAAGCGGCTGCGGGCTCCCTCGTCGAGGATCGCGGAGTTGAGGCGCTCCAGGACAGCTGGGCCGCTGAAGCCCTCCCTGGCGAGCAGGCGGAGGGCGTGGCGGGCCAGGCCGGTGACCGCGGCGGCCTCGGGGCCTGTGCCGCAGACGTCGCCGATGGCGAAGCCGTAGACGCCGTCGCGGATGGGGAAGAGGTCGTAGAAGTCGCCGCCCACCTCGTTGCCCTCGCCGGCCGCGCGGTAGATGACCTCGACCTCGACGCCCTCGATGTGCGGGAGGTCGGGGGGCAGGAGGCTGCGCTGGAGGGACTGGCTGATGGCCGTGCGCTCCGAGTACAGGCGGGCGTTGTCGAGGGCGAGGGCGGCACGGCGGCTCAAGTCCTCGGCCAGTTCCAGGATTTCCTGGCGGAAGTGTTCGTCGGTGGGCTTGCCGAGGGTCAGCATGCCGATGACGCGGTTGCGGGCGACCAGGGGGAGGACGACCGTCTCGCCGCCGACTGCCGAAGCCGTGGCGAGAGTTGGGCCGATGCCCGAGCTGACGCGGCGGGTCGGTTCGCCCAGGCCGAGGCTGCGCATGGAGGTGCGCAGGGCGGCCTGGTGGGCGGCCTCGGCGGGGGCGGCCCAGACGCGGGCGCCGGGGGTGGGGACCGGGTCCGGAGGGGCGATCTTGGAGAGCAACGACTTGATGCCGTCGATGAATTCCTCGTCCTCGTGCAGGACGTAGGAGAGGTACGGGTCCGAGGACTGGTCGGCGATCGTGTAGACCGCGCACCAGGTCGCGAGGGTCGGGACGGTCATCTGGGCCATCAGCGCCAGGGTTTGGTCGCGGTCCAAGGTGCCCGCGAGGAGGTCGGAGGCCTCGACCAGGAAGCTGAGCGAGCCGCGGCGCAGGCGTTCCAGTTCGCCCAGGCGGGCCGACTCCACCGCCAACGCGATGCGGTCCGCGGCGAATTGGAGGCGCAGGGCCTCTTCGTTCGAGTATCTGTTGGGGGCCTCGGCGGCGACCCCGAGGGAGCCGGTGAGGCGGCCCTCGACCTTCAGCGGGACCGTCACGACCGAGCGCATTCCGGTGCCGCTGAGGAGCGGTACGGCGCCCGGGACGGCCTGTAGGTCCTCGTGGACGGCCGGCATGCGGGCGGAGCCGTAGCGGCCGGGGCCGGCTTCGACGGGTACGCGCGCGAAGCGCTGGCGGGCGGAGGGCAGGCCGGTGGAGGCGCGGACCTCCAACTCCGTTTCGTCGTCGGTCGCGAGGAGCAGGAAGGCGGAGTCGCCGTCGAGCATGTCGCGGGCGCGTTCGACCGTGCGTTGGAGGAGGCCGTCGAGGTCGTCCGGCGCGGGGGAGCCGATGAACACCTCGAAGGGGTCGGCGTTGTGGCCGTCCGGGGTGGACGCCGCGTCGGGGGCGGGGCCGCGCAACGGGGTCTGCAGAACCGCGCGTTCGTGGTCCCTCACCAGGAGGCACACGGTTGACGGCTCGCCGCCGGTGTCGCGGACGCGGAGGTGGGAGGCGTAGACCGGGGTCACGCGTCCGTCGGCGCCGCGGATGCCGTAGGTGCCCTCCCAGCGGGAGAGGCGGAGTGCCTCGGCGATGCCGGTGCTGGTGCCCGGGGTGTGCGGCCAGGCGGCGAGGTCGGTGAGGGGCTTGCCGGTGACCTGCTCGGCGGCGTAGCCGAAGAGTTCCTCGGCGTCCTCGTTCCAGGACGCGATGGAGCCCGTACGGTCGATCTGGACGACCGCGACGCGGACCCTGCCGTCGGCGAGCGGGAGCAGGGCGGCCGGCAGGGACGGGCCGGCCGCGCGGGTGCCCACCGGGCGTGCGGGGAGGTCGAGTTGGAACCAGACCAGTTTCTGCGTGGGGGTGTAGTCGACGCCCCAGCGGCTGGCCAGGGCCGCGCACAGCTGGAGGCCGCGGCCGCCCTCGCGGTCGGGGCTGCTCATGGTGATCGCGGCCCCCTGGAGGGGGATCTCACGCTCCGGGTAGTGGTCGGCGACCTCGATCCTTGCACCGTCGTCACTCCGCAGACACAGAACATCCGCGGCCGTGCCCGCGTGGACCACGGCGTTGGTCACCAGCTCGCTGGTGAGGACCACGGCGTCGTCGACGATGTCGGCGAAGCCCCAGCCCTGCAGGGTGTCGCGGACGAAGGACCGCGCGGTGGCGACCGATCGTCCGACGGGGTCGAAACTGGCGGCCGCGCGCGCGGTGATCACAGAACTCCTCGGCCTGTCGTCGGCGGGCAGGTCGCCATGGCCGATCGTCGCCTGCCGGGGCACCGGCTGGTTTCCGGTCGGCGGGGGATCCTGGGGCGTTCCCCCAGGATGCAGTCCGGTGGTCATGGTGCGGTGCCCCTCCGATGCCTGCCCGCTCGTGCTCGTGCCACCGCCCAGGCCGGACGGAACCGGCGTGGCTGGACAGCCGCATGCAAGGTTACTTACCTTCACCGTCCATGCGGATGCCGGTCCGCAGTGTTTCCGTCCTGAGGGTGTGCGGACCGTGTGCGAAGCTGCCGAACTGTTATGGCCTGGTTCAGGCAGGGTGAAACACTGGGCAGGATTCTGGTGAAGGTCCGGGCGGGCCGGGTGTCTTCTGTGTACGGAGGGCGCCACACCCTGTTGAAGCCCGGTAAACCGGGCAGAGATACGCGGCAGTAGCTGATACGCCGAGCAAGAGCACCTGAGCACAGCAGTAACGGTCGACCCCTGCGGGAGGGACACAGTGGAGTCTGGCGCAGCGACGCGGGGCACTAAGACGCGCGCGAAAGGCGGACAGTCCCTGAAGAACCAGCGTAAACCGCGCAATGGGACCACGGAGGTGGACGCGGCCTCGTTGGACCGGCTGCTGACGGCTCTCGTCTCCATGCGGGACGGGAACTTCCGCAAGCGGCTCACGGTGTCCGGCGACGGCGTGATGTCGGAGATCGCCGCCGTGTTCAACGAGGTGGCCGACCGCAATCTGCATCTCACGGGTGAGCTGTCCCGGGTGCGGCGCGTGGTGGGACGTGAGGGAAAGCTCACGGAGCGGCTGGAGACGGGCGCCTGCGAGGGTTCCTGGGCGTCGGCCATCGATGCCTCCAACGCCCTCGTGGACGACCTCGTACGGCCCGTCTCCGAGGTCGGACGGGTGCTGTCCGCGGTGGCGGAGGGTGATCTGTCGCCGCGCATGGAGCTGCGGACACAGGCGCCGGACGGGACCGGGCATCCGTTGCGCGGGGAGTTCCTGAAGGTCGGGCGGACCGTCAACAACCTGGTCGACCAGCTGTCGACGTTCACCGACGAGGTCACACGCGTGGCCAGCGAGGTGGGCACAGAGGGCAAGCTGGGCGGGCAGGCACGCGTGCGTGGCATGTCCGGCTCGTGGAAGGACCTCACGGAGTCGGTCAACACGATGGCGTACCGGCTGACGGCCCAGGTGCGGGACATCGCCCTGGTGACCACGGCGGTCGCCAAGGGCGACCTGTCGCGGAAGGTCACGGTCCATGTCGCCGGCGAGATGCTGGAGCTCAAGAACACCGTCAACACGATGGTGGACCAGCTGTCGTCGTTCTCCTCCGAGGTGACGCGAGTCGCCCGCGAGGTGGGCACCGAGGGCGAGCTGGGCGGCCAGGCACAGGTGCCGGGTGTGGCCGGTGTGTGGAAAGACCTCACCGACTCGGTGAACATCATGGCCGGGAACCTGACGGCCCAGGTGCGCGGGATCGCCCAGGTGACGACGGCTGTCGCCAACGGTGACCTGTCGCAGAAGGTGACGGTGTCGGCGCGGGGCGAGGTCGCCCAGCTCGCCGAGACGATCAACCAGATGACCGAGACGCTGCGCACCTTCGCCGACGAGGTCACACGCGTGGCCAACGAGGTCGGTGCCGAGGGACAGCTCGGCGGGCAGGCGAACGTGCCGGGTGCGGCGGGAACGTGGAAGGACCTCACCGATTCGGTGAACACGGTCTTCCGGAACCTGACGATCCAGGTGCGGGACATCGCCGCCGTGACGACGGCCGTGGCGAGCGGTGACCTGTCCCAGAAGGTCACCGTGAACGTGGCCGGCGAGATGCTGGAACTGAAGAACACCGTCAACGGGATGGTGGACCAGCTGTCCTCGTTCGGTGCCGAGGTCACGCGCGTGGCGCGCGAGATCGGTGTCGAGGGTGAACTGGGCGGCCAGGCACAGGTGCCGGGCGCGGCCGGAACGTGGAAGGACCTGACGGACTCCGTCAACACAGCGTTCCGCAACCTCACCGGACAGGTGAGGAACATCGCCCAGGTGACGACGGCCGTGGCCAATGGCGACCTGTCGCAGAAGGTCACCGTCGACGTGTCCGGCGAGATGCTTCAGTTGAAGAACACCGTCAACACGATGGTGGACCAGCTGTCGTCGTTCGCCGACCAGGTGACCCGGATGGCCCGTGACGTGGGCACGGAGGGTCGTCTCGGTGGCCAGGCGCGCGTGGACGGCGTCTCGGGCACCTGGAAGGAACTCACCGACTCCGTCAACTCGATGGCCGGGAACCTGACCTCCCAGGTGCGCAACATCGCCCAGGTGACGACGGCGGTGGCCCAGGGCGACCTGTCCCAGAAGATCGACGTGGACGCGCGTGGCGAGATCCTGGAGCTGAAGAACACCATCAACACGATGGTCGACCAGCTGTCCGCCTTCGCCGACCAGGTGACCCGGGTGGCCCGCGAGGTGGGCACGGAGGGCCGTCTGGGCGGGCAGGCGCAGGTGCCCGGCGTCGCCGGTGTGTGGCGCGACCTGACCGACTCGGTGAACGGCATGGCCGGCAACCTCACCGCCCAGGTGCGCAACATCGCGCAGGTCGCGACCGCGGTGGCCCGGGGTGACCTGTCCCAGAAGATCACCGTGGACGCGCGCGGGGAGATCCTGGAGCTGAAGAACACCCTGAACACGATGGTCGACCAGCTGTCCTCGTTCGCCGAGGAGGTCACGCGGGTGGCCCGCGAGGTGGGCACCGAGGGGCAGCTGGGCGGTCAGGCCGAGGTGCAGGGTGTCTCCGGCACCTGGAAGGACCTCACGCAGTCGGTGAACTTCATGGCGAACAACCTGACCATCCAGGTGCGCCAGATCGCCGAGGTCACGACCGCCGTCGCCAAGGGCGACCTCTCCAAGAAGATCACCGTCGACGCCAAGGGCGAGATCCTCGAACTCGTCACCACGGTCAACACGATGGTCGATCAACTGTCGTCCTTCGCCGAGCAGGTGACCCGCGTGGCCCGCGAGGTGGGCACCGAGGGCATCCTGGGCGGCCAGGCGCACGTTCCGGGTGTCACGGGCATCTGGAAGGACCTCAGCGGCAACGTCAACCTGATGGCCAACAACCTGACCATGCAGGTGCGGAACATCTCCCAGGTCGCGGCGGCCGTCGCCAACGGCGACCTGACGCGGACGGTGACGATCGAGGCGCGCGGCGAGGTCGCGCAGCTCGCGGACACCTTCAACACCATGGTGAAGACGCTGAGTTCGTTCGCCGACCAGGTCACCAAGGTGGCCCGCGAGGTGGGTACGGACGGCATCCTCGGCGGTCAGGCGCGCGTGCCCGGTGTGGCCGGCACGTGGAAGGACCTCACCGAGTCCGTGAACGGGATGGCGTCCAACCTGACCGGTCAGGTGCGCAACATCGCGATGGTCACCACGGCCATCGCCAAGGGCGACCTGACCAAGAAGATCGACATCGACGCGCGCGGCGAGATCCTCGAACTGAAGACGACGATCAACACGATGGTCGATCAGCTGTCCAGTTTCGCCGAGGAGGTCACCCGGGTCGCCCGCGAGGTGGGCACGGAGGGCCAACTCGGCGGCCAGGCACGCGTGCGTGACGTCGACGGCACCTGGCGCGACCTCACCGAGTCGGTGAACGAGATGGCCGGGAACCTGACCCGGCAGGTGCGTGCCATCGCGCGCGTGGCGACCGCGGTGACCCGTGGCGACCTGAACCTGAAGATCGACGTCGACGCCGCCGGCGAGATCCAGGAACTGCAGGACTACATCAACAAGATGATCGCCAACCTGCGCGACACCACGATCGCCAACAAGGAGCAGGACTGGCTCAAGGGCAACCTCGCCCGCATCTCCGCGCTGATGCAGGGCCGCCGCGACCTGGACGACGTCGCCTCGCTGATCATGAGCGAGCTGACACCGGTGGTCTCCGCCCAGCACGGCGCGTTCTTCCTCGCGCTGCCCCTGGCGGACGTGGAGGGCGAGGAGGCGTACGAACTGCGCATGCTCGGGTCGTACGGCTACTCCATGGGCTCCATGCCGACCTCGTTCAGGCCCGGTGAGGCGCTGATCGGGACGGCCGCCCAGGAGCGGCGCACGATCCTCGTGGAGAACGCGCCCAGCGGCTATCTGAAGATCTCCTCGGGGCTCGGGGAGGCGCCGCCCGCACAGGTGATCGTGCTTCCGGTGCTGTTCGAGGGGAAGGTGCTCGGCATCATCGAGCTGGCCTCCTTCACGCCCTTCACGCACATCCAGAAGGACTTCCTCAACCAGATCGCCGAGATGATCGCGACCAGCGTCAACACCATCTCCGTCAACACCAAGACGGAGGTACTGCTGAAGCAGTCGCAGGAGCTGACCGAGCAACTCCGGGAGCGGTCGGCCGAGTTGGAGAACCGGCAGAAGGCACTCCAGTCGTCCAACGCCGAACTGGAGGAGAAGGCCGAGCTGTTGGCCCAGCAGAACCGGGACATCGAGGTCAAGAACACCGAGATCGAGGAGGCGCGGCAGGTCCTGGAGGAGCGCGCCGAGCAGCTCGCGGTGTCGATGCGCTACAAGAGCGAGTTCCTCGCGAACATGTCGCACGAACTGCGCACACCGCTCAACTCGCTGCTGATCCTGGCCAAGTTGCTCGCCGACAACGCGGAGGGAAACCTCTCCCCGAAGCAGGTCGAGTTCGCCGAGACGATCCATGGCGCGGGGTCCGACCTGCTCCAGCTGATCAACGACATCCTGGACCTGTCGAAGGTCGAGGCGGGCAAGATGGACGTCTCCCCGACGCGTATCGCGCTCGTCCAACTCGTCGACTACGTAGAGGCCACTTTCCGCCCGCTGACCGCGGAGAAGGGCCTCGACCTGTCCGTACGGGTGTCGCCCGAACTGCCCGCCACGCTGCACACCGACGAGCAGCGGCTCCTTCAGGTGCTGCGCAACCTGCTGTCCAACGCGGTGAAGTTCACCGACTCCGGGGCGGTCGAGCTGGTCATCCGGCCGGCCGGCGCGGATGTGCCGGTGGCGATCCGGGAGCAGCTCCTGGAGGCCGGTTCACTGCGGGACGCGGACGCCGGCCTGATCGCGTTCTCGGTGACCGACACCGGGATCGGGATCGCGGGCAGCAAGATGCGGGTGATCTTCGAGGCGTTCAAGCAGGCGGACGGTACGACCAGTCGCAAGTACGGCGGTACGGGTCTCGGGCTGTCGATCTCCCGGGAGATCGCGCAGCTGCTCGGCGGTGAGATCCACGCGCAGAGCGAACCGGGACGCGGTTCGACGTTCACGCTGTATTTGCCGCTGCACCCGAGCGAACTGCCCCCGCAGGGCTACCAGCAGCTGCCCGCGCTGGAGGCGGGCGACCTGGTGGCGTCCGCGGCGGAACTCGCCGAACTCGCGGAGCGGGGCGAGGTGGACATCGAGACGCCGGCCGAGGTGAAGTCGTACCACGAGACGCAGAACGGTGCCGCCGCGCTCTTCAGGCGCCGTCGCAGGGCCGTCGAGCAGTCCGCCCAACTGGGGCAGACCGTACGGGACCAGTGGGTGGTCCCGGATTCGCCGCCGGCGCGCAGGGGCATCCGGTTCGGCGGGGAGAAGGTGCTGATCGTCGACGACGACATCCGCAACGTCTTCGCGCTGACCAGTGTCCTGGAGCAGCACGGGCTGTCCGTGCTGTACGCGGAGAACGGCCGTGAGGGCATCGAAGTCCTGGAGCAGCACGACGATGTGACGGTCGTTCTGATGGACATCATGATGCCCGAGATGGACGGATACGCGACGACGACTGCGATCCGCAGGATGCCCCAGTTCGCCGGGCTCCCGATCATCGCGCTGACCGCGAAGGCGATGAAGGGCGACCGGGAGAAGGCGATCGAATCGGGCGCCTCGGACTACGTCACCAAGCCGGTCGATCCCGATCACCTGCTGTCGGTGATGGATCAGTGGATGCGCCCGGAGTGAAGGAAGCGACCGGACTTGACGGGAAAGCAGTGGGAACGGTGCGGGGAACGTTCGGTGGCCACGCGGAGTTGCTGACTGAGTGTGGCCGAAGCCGTGTAGAAGTACGGGATTCGGGGAACCTTCTGGTCTCCCGCTGCGTTTCTGCTACGTGCACAGTGACATCACGGTGACAGGGTGTGGCGACAGGCGGGGTGCGGCTACCATGACCGGCACAAGGACGGACGGCGCAAGAGAGTCGTCCCCTGGGGCGGCGCCCGGTGCACATCCGGGGCGAGGAGGGCGGGCCATGGTGCAGAAGGCCAAGATCCTCCTGGTCGATGACCGGCCGGAGAATCTGCTGGCGCTGGAGGCCATCCTCTCTGCGCTCGATCAGACACTGGTTCGGGCATCGTCCGGGGAGGAAGCGCTCAAAGCACTGCTGACGGACGACTTCGCGGTCATTCTGCTGGACGTCCAGATGCCGGGCATGGACGGTTTCGAAACCGCCGCGCACATCAAGCGACGGGAGCGGACCCGGGACATCCCGATCATCTTCCTCACCGCGATCAACCACGGCCCGCACCACACCTTCCGGGGTTATGCGGCGGGCGCGGTCGACTACATCTCGAAGCCGTTCGACCCGTGGGTGCTGCGCGCGAAGGTCTCGGTCTTCGTCGAGCTCTACATGAAGAACTGCCAGCTGCGGGAGCAGGCGGCGCTGCTGCGGCTCCAGTTGGACGGCAAGCCCGCGGTCGGTGCGGCCAAGGAACCGGCCGGACTGCTCGCCGAGCTGTCGGCGCGGCTCGCGGCCGTCGAGGAGCAGGCGGAGGCGCTGTCCAAGCAGCTCGACGACGAGTCGGCGGACGCGGCGGCAGTGGCCACCGCGGCCCATCTCGAACGCAAACTCACCGGGCTGCGCCGGGCGCTCGACGCCCTGGAGCCGGGCACGGGCAGCGGAGCACCTTCGGTCCCGTCGCAGAACTGACGTCCGCCGCGGGCGCAGTTGTGCGTGAGCGGCCGTCAGTTCCTTGTCCCGTACGGGCGACACGAACGGGTGAAGCAGTGGGCACACGTGTCCGCTGCCGTCTCCACAGGTAACCTCACACCTATGGCCTCACGTCCCTCCGCAGCCAAGAAGCAGCCCGCCAAGAGGGCTGCTCCGGCGAAGGCTCCGGCGAAGAAGGCCGCTGCGAAAAGGGCCCCGGCGAAGAAGGCGGTCGTCAAGAGGACCGCCCGCCCGGCGCCCAAGCCGGCGCCCAGCCCCACCGGGGGCATCGTCCGGCTCGTGCGCGCCGTCTGGCTCGGCACCGCGCACGCCGTCGGCGCGGTGTTCCGCGGCATAGGGCAGGGCGCGAAGAACCTGGACCCGGCCCACCGCAAGGACGGCGTCGCGCTACTGCTGTTCGGCCTCGCGCTGATCGTCGCCGCCGGCACCTGGGCCGATCTGCGCGGCCCGGTCGGCGACCTCGTCGAGATCCTGGTGACCGGCGCCTTCGGCCGCCTCGACCTGCTCGTGCCGATATTGCTCGCGGTGATCGCCGTGCGCTTCATCCGGCACCCCGAGAAGCCCGAGGCCAACGGTCGCATCGTGATCGGCCTGTCGGCGCTCGTCATCGGCGTGCTCGGCCAGGTCCACATCGCCTGCGGCGCGCCCGCGCGCAGCGACGGCATGCAGGCGATAAGGGACGCCGGCGGCCTCATCGGCTGGGGCGTGGCGACCCCGCTGACGTACACGATGGGCGAGGTCCTCGCCGTACCCCTGCTCGTGCTGCTCACGGTCTTCGGGCTGCTGGTCGTCACGGCCACGCCCGTCAACGCGATCCCGCAGCGCCTGCGGCTGCTCGGCGTGAAGCTGGGCATCGTCCACGACTTCGACGACGAGGACGAGTTCGGCGAGGACGACGAGCGCTACGACGAGCAGTGGCGCGAGGCGCTGCCCGCGCGCCCCCGCAAGCGCGGGAGCGCCCCCGAGGCGTACGACCCCGACAGCGCCGAGCAGGACGCCCTCTCCAAGCGCCGGAGCCGCCCCCGACGCTCCGCCGTGCCACAGCCCGACATGAACCGCCCCATGGACGCCGTGGACGTCGCGGCGGCCGCCGCTGCCGCGCTCGACGGGGCCGTCCTGCACGGCATGCCGCCCTCGCCGATCGTCGCCGACCTCACCCAGGGCGTACGGGTCGGGGGAGACCGCGAGGACACCACCCCGACGCCCGTCCCGGCCCCCGCCGCGCGCCCCAAGCAGGAGAAGCTCAAGGCCGAGCCGGCCGAGCGCGTCGTGGCGGACCTGACCAAGGCGCCCCCGGAGGAGATGCGCGACCTGCCGCCGCGGGCCGAGCAGCTCCAGCTGTCCGGCGACATCACGTACTCCCTCCCGTCACTCGACCTCCTGGAGCGCGGCGGCCCCGGCAAGACGCGCAGCGCCGCCAACGACATCGTCGTCGCCTCCCTCCAGAACGTCTTCATGGAGTTCAAGGTCGACGCCTCGGTCACCGGCTTCACGCGCGGGCCGACGGTCACGCGCTACGAGGTCGAACTGGGCCCCGCCGTCAAGGTCGAGCGGATCACCGCGCTCACCAAGAACATCGCCTACGCCGTCGCCAGCCCCGATGTGCGGATCATCAGCCCGATCCCCGGCAAGTCCGCGGTCGGCATCGAGATCCCGAACACCGACCGCGAGATGGTCAACCTGGGCGACGTGCTGCGCCTCGCGGACGCGGCCGAGGACGACCACCCGATGCTGGTGGCGCTCGGCAAGGACGTCGAGGGCGGCTATGTGATGGCCAACCTGGCGAAGATGCCGCACGTGCTGGTCGCCGGAGCTACCGGTTCCGGTAAGTCGTCGTGCATCAACTGCCTGATCACGTCCGTCATGGTCCGCGCGACCCCCGAGGACGTGCGCATGGTCCTCGTCGACCCCAAGCGCGTCGAACTCACCGCCTACGAAGGCATCCCGCACCTGATCACGCCCATCATCACCAACCCGAAGAGGGCCGCCGAGGCGCTCCAGTGGGTCGTACGCGAGATGGATCTCAGGTATGACGACCTCGCGGCCTTCGGGTACCGGCACATCGACGACTTCAACCAGGCCATCCGCGACGGCAAGCTGAAGACGCCGGAGGGCAGCGAGCGGGAGCTCAAGACCTATCCGTATCTGCTGGTGATCGTCGACGAGCTGGCCGACCTGATGATGGTCGCGCCGCGGGACGTCGAGGACTCGATCGTGCGCATCACGCAGCTCGCGCGCGCGGCCGGCATCCACCTCGTGCTCGCGACGCAGCGGCCGTCCGTAGACGTCGTCACCGGTCTGATCAAGGCGAACGTGCCCTCCAGGCTCGCGTTCGCCACCTCCTCGCTCGCCGACTCGCGGGTCATCCTCGACCAGCCCGGCGCCGAGAAGCTGATCGGCAAGGGCGACGGGCTGTTCCTGCCGATGGGGGCGAACAAGCCGACCCGTATGCAGGGTGCCTTCGTCACCGAGGCCGAGGTCGCGGTGATCGTCCAGCACTGCAAGGACCAGATGGCGCCGGTCTTCCGGGAAGACGTCACCGTGGGCAGCAAGCAGAAGAAGGAGATCGACGAGGACATCGGCGACGACCTCGACCTGCTGTGCCAGGCGGCCGAGCTGGTCGTGTCCACGCAGTTCGGGTCCACCTCGATGCTCCAGCGCAAGCTGCGCGTCGGCTTCGCCAAGGCCGGGCGGCTCATGGACCTCATGGAGTCCCGGGGCATCGTCGGACCCAGCGAGGGATCCAAGGCACGTGACGTTCTTGTGAAGGGTGACGAGTTGGATGGCGTGCTCGCGGTGATCCGCGGGGAGTCTGAAGGGTAGGCGTCCGCCGAAAGGATGCGACCGTGACTCACCCGTTAGAGATCGTCGGGCAACCGTTTCCCTTTGCCGTACGTCAAGTTGAGCGAGAAGACAGATGGGGCTCCCACCATGGGGTCCGTGTCTGGCTCGCCATCAGGCTGTCCGGCCATACCGATGGCGTACAAAGTCCCACCGCCCGGTTGCCCCACCCTTCGGTACCCCCCCTAGACTGAATTTCCAGCACAGGTGGCTACACGCTCGAAAGGCGCCCCCGTGTCCATCGGCAACTCCCCTGAAGACGACCCTCCGTTCGAAGACGGTCGTTCCGAAGACGGTCATGAGGAAGAAGCCCGCCCTTCCGTCGGCCGAGCCCTGCAGCAGGCACGTATCGCCGCGGGGCTGACCGTCGACGACGTCAGCGGTGCCACCCGGGTCCGCATCGCCATCGTGCACGCCATCGAGGCCGACGACTTCACGCCCTGCGGCGGTGACGTCTATGCCCGCGGGCACATCAGGACCCTCGCCAAGGCCGTCCACATCGATCCCGCCCCGCTGCTCGCGCGCTACGACGACGATCACGGCGGGCGCCCGGCCCCGACGCCGGCGGCGCCGCTCTTCGAGGCGGAACGTATCCGTCCGGAGCGGCGGGGCCCCAACTGGACCGCGGCCATGGTCGCCGCGATCGTCGCCGTGGTCGGCTTCGTCGGGTTCACGGCGTTCAAGGGCGGCGACAGCGACACCACGTCGCAGGCCGCCCAGGGAGCCACGCCCAGCGCCAGCAAGTCCGCAGCGCCCAAGCCCTCCAACACCGACTCCGCCACGCCCAAGTCCGACCCCTCCGACAGTGCCATCGCCGCCGCGCCGCAGGACAAGGTGACGGTCCAGGTGAGCGCGGTCGACGGCCGCAGCTGGATCTCCGCCAAGGACCACAACGGCCGGATGCTCTTCGACGGACTCCTCAAGAAGGGCGAGTCCAAGACCTTCCAGGACAGCTCGAAGGTCAACCTGATCCTCGGCGACGCCGGTGTGATCCAGCTCTACGTCAACGGCAAGAAGATCCAGGACGACTTCCGGCCCGGAGCGGTGGAGCGTCTTACGTACACGAAGGGCGACCCTGAGGTCGGCTGAGCGGTCCGGCAAACCGTCCTACGGGGTGACTGTTCAAGGGGTTGGCCAAGATCGGCCAACCCCTTCGACGTGGGGTGTCAGTGGGACGAAGTAGTCTTGAGCCCATGCCTGAACGCCGTACCGTCGCACTCGTCACTCTTGGCTGCGCCCGTAACGAGGTGGACTCGGAGGAGCTCGCAGGCCGCTTGGAGGCGGACGGCTGGCAACTCGTGGAGGACGCCGAGGACGCGGACGTCGCTGTCGTCAACACCTGTGGCTTCGTCGAGGCCGCCAAGAAGGACTCCGTTGACGCCCTCCTCGAAGCCAACGACCTGAAGGGTCACGGCAGAACGCAGGCCGTCGTCGCGGTCGGCTGCATGGCCGAGCGGTACGGCAAGGAGCTCGCCGAGGCGCTGCCCGAGGCCGACGGAGTGCTCGGCTTCGACGACTACTCCGACATCTCCGACCGCCTGCAGACCATCCTGAACGGCGGCATCCACGCCTCGCACACCCCGCGCGACCGCCGCAAGCTGCTGCCGATCAGCCCCGCCGAGCGGCAGGGGTCCGCCGCCGAGGTCGCGCTGCCCGGCCACGGCCCGGTCGACCTCCCGGACGGCCTCGCGCCCGCCTCGGGTCCCCGCGCGCCCCTGCGCCGCCGCCTGGACGGCGCCCCGGTCGCCTCGGTGAAGCTCGCCTCCGGCTGCGACCGGCGCTGCTCCTTCTGCGCCATCCCGTCCTTCCGCGGCTCCTTCATCTCCCGGCGCCCGAGCGACGTACTGAACGAGACGCGCTGGCTGGCCGAGCAGGGCGTCAAGGAGATCATGCTGGTCTCCGAGAACAACACGTCCTACGGCAAGGACCTGGGCGACATCCGCCTCCTGGAGACGCTGCTGCCTGAGCTGGCGGACATCGACGGCCTGGAGCGCGTACGGGTCAGCTACCTCCAGCCCGCCGAGATGCGCCCCGGGCTCATCGACGTGCTCACCTCGACACCGAAGATCGCGCCCTACTTCGACCTGTCCTTCCAGCACTCCGCGCCCGACGTGCTGCGCGCCATGCGCCGCTTCGGCGACACCGACCGCTTCCTCGAACTGCTCGACACCATCCGCTCCAAGGCCCCGCAGGCCGGCGTGCGCTCGAACTTCATCGTCGGCTTCCCCGGCGAGACCGAGGCCGACCTCGCCGAGCTGGAGCGCTTCCTGAACGGCGCGCGGCTGGACGCCATCGGTGTCTTCGGCTACTCCGACGAGGAGGGCACGGAGGCGGCGACGTACGACAAGAAGCTCGACGAGGACGTCGTGGCCGCGCGGCTCGCGCACATCTCCCGGCTCGCCGAGGAACTCGTCTCGCAGCGCGCCGAGGATCGCGTCGGCGAGACCGTGCACGTGCTGGTCGAGTCGGTGGACTCCGAGGACGGCGCCCACGGCCGCGGCGAGCACCAGGCGCCGGAGACGGACGGCCAGGTGCTGCTCACGAGCGGCGAAGGCCTGAGCGTCGGCCGTATGGTCGAGGCGAAGGTGGTCGGTACGGAAGGTGTCGACCTGGTGGCCGAGCCGCTCCTGGGTTCGCTCGCGTGTAGTGAGGAGGCGGGCAGATGACCGGAGTCCCGGCATCGGCGGCGGGCGGCACCTCCAGCGCGAACGGCGCGCCCGCGAGCGCGGGTTCCGGTGCGGCCTCCGGTGGCGCCTCTTCCGGCGCGATGTCGGGCAACGTCTCGGGTGGTGCCGTGTCCGGTAGTGCCGTGTCCGGTGGTGCCTCGCCCGGTGTCGTCGAGACCGGCGGGCCCGGTGGTCCCAGGCCGGCGCGCGGTGCGAAGGTCGTGGCCGCGGCCGTCAACCAGGCGAGCGTCTGGAACATCGCCAACTTCCTGACCATGCTCCGGCTGCTGCTCGTCCCCGGCTTCGTCGCCCTGATGCTGGCCGACGGCGGGTACGACCCGGCGATGCGCTCGTTCGCCTGGGCGGCGTTCGCCGTCGCCATGATCACCGACCTGTTCGACGGTCATCTGGCGCGCACGTACGACCTCGTCACCGACTTCGGGAAGATCGCCGACCCCATCGCCGACAAGGCGATCATGGGTGCGGCGCTGATCTGTCTGTCCTCGCTCGGCGATCTGCCGTGGTGGGTGACCGTCGTCATCCTCGGCCGGGAACTCGGGATCACGCTGCTGCGTTTTGTTGTCATCCGGTACGGCGTCATTCCCGCGTCGCGCGGCGGCAAGCTGAAGACGCTCGTCCAGGGCGTGGCCGTAGGCATGTATGTGCTGGCGCTGACGGGCTGGCTGGCCACTCTGCGGTTCTGGGTGATGGCGGCGGCGGTCGTTCTGACCGTGCTGACCGGGCTCGACTATGTGAGACAGGCCATTGTGCTGCGCAGGCAGGGAATCGCCGAGCGCATGGCGGCGTCGGAGGAGACGGAAGCGTGAGTTCCACGGCCACTGAAGTGGTGCGACTACTGACGGTGAGCGGTGCGACGCTCGCTGTCGCCGAGTCGCTCACCGGTGGTCTGGTTGCGGCGGAGATCACATCGGTGCCCGGAGCCTCCAAGGCCTTCCGTGGTTCGGTCACCGCCTATGCCACCGAGCTGAAGCATCAGCTGCTCGGTGTCGACGCCACCCTGCTGACCGAGCGGGGAGCGGTGGACGCGCAGGTCGCGGCCCAGATGGCGGCCGGAGTGCGGAAGGCCCTGGGTGCCGACTGGGGCATCGCGACCACCGGTGTGGCGGGCCCGGAGCCGCAGGACGGACAGCCCGTGGGCACTGTTTTCGTGGCCGTGGACGGGCCCTCCGGACCGGATTCGGATGCCGCCGGTGGCGGGAAAGTGGCCGCGCTGCGGTTGAACGGCGGCCGGGCGGAAATTCGTAGAGAGAGTGTACGGAGCGTACTCGCGCTGCTTCTGGAGCGGCTCGTGAGCGAACAGACCGGGAATGAGCGGACACAGGATACGGAACAGAACGGGGGGTTTTGATGTTTGCAGCCCTGAGTGAACACGACATCGCTCCCCGCACGGCCGCGGCGCAAGGCGGTACGGTGGGGCGAGAAGGATGCGGCTACGCGGTCCGAGGAGGGAGCCACCGATGATTCTGCTCCGTCGCCTGTTGGGTGACGTGCTGCGTCGGCAGCGCCAGCGCCAGGGCCGTACTCTGCGCGAAGTCTCCTCGTCCGCCCGAGTCTCACTCGGCTATCTCTCCGAGGTGGAGCGGGGGCAGAAAGAGGCTTCCTCCGAACTGCTCTCCGCCATCTGCGACGCGTTGGACGTACGGATGTCCGAGCTCATGCGGGAAGTGAGCGACGAGCTCGCTCTCGCCGAGCTGGCCCAGTCTGCTGCGGCCACCGGTTCTGTGCCCACGTCGGTTCGTCCGATGCTGGGTTCCGTGTCGGTGACCGGTGTGCCACCGGAACGGGTGACCATCAAGGCCCCCGCCGAGGCGGTGGACGTGGTCGCCGCGTGACGCTCACGCCGATGTAGACCGATGAGGCGCTGACCTGCCTCAACGATGTGTGCGAGCCCCGGCCGGGGCTTCTCCGGGGAAACCTGGAGGGGCGCGGCCGGGGTTTTTCGCGTCGGGACGGTCGACGGTCGCGGGAGGCCTGACGGGCGTCGGTCGTTCCGGTCAGATGCCCTGTACGGCTGTGGCGGTCCGTTTGCCGGTGTGACTCGGTGCGGTCATGGTGGAGGCGAGTGGTGCGTCCGTGTGCCGTCGATGCGCCCTTCTTGCGGGTGACCGTGACGTTCTAGCGTCGGGCTGGAGGTGGGGCCATGGCGGGGCGAATAGCACGCTGGGGGCTCGCGTCGGTGCTCGGCGCGGTGTGGTGGTGGGCCGTACTGCGGCTCGCGCTGACGCCGCACGCGGGGGCGCTGGAAGGAGCCGTAGCCGCCGGGGGGTGGGGGCTGAGTCTGCTTCCGGTGCACTGCATGCCGAAGGCGCGGGCGGCGGGGGCCGTGGCTACGGGGCGGTGGCGGGAGGCCTGGCGGGTGTCTGTCGCATCCGGCATCGGGATGGAGTCGGCCACCGGGCCGTCGCCGTGCGCTGAGTCGGTGCCGGCTACCAAGGCATCGCCACGCCACCGTTCGGACGGAGGATCTGGCCCGTCGTGAACGACGACGCGTCCGACGCCAGATGCAGCACGGCGTGGGCGATGTCCTCCGGCTGACCTACCCGGCCCAGTGGCGACAGGCGGACCATCAGCGCCTCGGTACGGGCCTGCGCCTCGCCCTCGTGGCGGTCGGTCATGGGCGTGCGGACCCAGCCCGGCGCGACCGCGTTGACGCGGATGCCGTGCCGGCCCAGCTCCGTCGCCAGCGTCTTCGTCAGTTGGACGACGGCCGCCTTGGTCACGCTGTAGCAGAGCAGCCCGGATCCTCCGGTGTCGATCGCGCCGGACGCCATGGTGACGATGCTGCCCCTGATGCCGCGGTCGAGCATCAGCCGGGCCGCCTCCTGGCAGGCGTACAGGACGCCCTTGAAGTTGACGTTCAGCACCCGGTCGAGATCCTCGTCCCGGGTCTCCAGCACGGTGCTGCTGTGCATGATCCCGGCGACCGCGGCCATGACGTGCAGCTCGTCGCAGGACTCGACGGCTTGCTTGACCTGCGCGCGGTCGGTGACGTCCAGGTGGTGGATGCGGGCGGTGCCACCCTTGTCCTTGATCAGGGTCGCCGTCTCGTGCAGGCCCTGCGCGTCGCGATCGGCGCAGTGCACGGTGGCGCCCGCCTCGGCGAGCAGCACGGCGGATGCGCGGCCGATACCGCTGGCGGCGCCGGTGACGAAAGCGGTGCGTCCGGTGAGGTCGTACGCCTTGACGGGCATGAACCGACCGTACGAGGGTTCCTGACGGGTCGTCAATTAGTTGTACGGTGCTGAGTTCCCCGGGGTGGGGTGGTGCCCGGCGCCGGTCCTACCTGGCAGGTGGGGCACCAGTAGGTGGGGCGTTCGCGGGAGCCGTCGCCCTGGTTGGCCGTGCGGATGGGGGTGTCGCAGCGGAGGCAGGGGCGGGGTGCGCGGCCGTAGACGAACAGGTCGGGGGTGTGGGGGCCTGGGAAGTGGAGGGGTGTGTTCCCTGGGGGTGTGGCGCGGGCGCGTGGGGCGTGGTGGTCCGGGGCGCCGGGGCCTGCGGTGCGGGTGCCTGGAGCGTGGCGGGCTGGGGTGCTGCGGCCTGTGGTGCGGTTTTGGTTCGGGGAACCGTTCGTGATGGTGCTTGTGGTGTCGCGGATGGGGCGGTCGCGGTTGGCTTCCAGGAGCAGCTTGGCGATGGCGGGCAGCTTCGCGGCACGGTCGGCGGGGAGTGCGCCGATGGGGAGCCAGGGGGTGGCGCCCAGGAGGAAGCAGAGTTCGCTTTTGTAGATGTTGCCGATACCGGCCAGGTTGCGCTGGTCGAGCAGGGCTTCTCCGAGGGGGCGCGCGGGGTCCGCGAGGAGGTTGGCGAGGGCCAGTTCCGGGTTCCAGTCGGGACCCAGGAGGTCGGGGCCGAGGTGGCCCACGGCGCGGTGTTCTTCGGTCGTGCGGAGGAGTTCGAGGACGGGGAGGCGGTAGCCGACGGCCGTGCGGTCGGCGGTGCCGAGGATCACGCGGATCTGGTGGGCCGGGCCGCCGCTCCAGCGCTGGCCGTTGGCGTAGACCCTCCAGGTGCCGTCCATCCGCAGATGCGAGTGGAGGGTGAGGCCGCCCTCGATACGGGTCAGCAGGTGTTTGCCCCGAGGTGTGACGTCCAGGACGGTGCGGCCGGTGAGGTCAGCCGTGGCGTACTTGGGCACGCGCAGGTCGCTACGGGTCAGCACCTTGCCCGCGAGGGCCGTGTGGAGGCGCTTCGCGGTCTGCCAGACGGTGTCGCCTTCAGGCATGGGTCAAGGGTGGCATGGGGTGGGAGGGGGCGTGGAGCAGGTTGGAGTGAGGGGCGGCATGACGTGAGGTCCGGCTTGGGGTGTGAGAAGTGGCGCGGGGGCAGGGGCGGCTCGGATTGAGGGGGGCATGGGGTGAGGGCCGGCTTGCGAGAGAGGTGCCTCGGGGGCAGGGGCGGCTCGGGGTGAGAGGTGTCTCGGGGCGAGGGGTCACCGAACCCCGGAAGGCCGTTGAGCCGGCTCACGCGCGGAGGCGCAGGCCGCGCGGTGTCGCGATGAAGCCTGCTCCTTCCAGGAGGGTGCCGATGGGGGAGCTCAGGGCCGAGGCGCCGTTGACGCGCTCCACCGTGACCGTGCCGAGGGAACCGGCTCGGGCCGCTGCCGCGAGGGCCTCGGCGGCAGCCTGGAGGCGGGGGTCTTCGGAGGCCGTGGTGTCCGGTGCGGAGGGCCAGGCGAGCAGGGTCTTGCCGCCGCGCTCCATGTAGAGGGTCAGCTCACCCTCGACCAGCACTACGAGAGAGCCCGCTTTACGCCCCGGCTTGTGCCCGGCACCGGTCGGCGGCTCGGGCCAGGGGAGGGCGGCGCCGTACGCGTTCGCGGGGTCGGCGGCGGCCAGGACCACGGCTCGGGTGGCGAGGGAGGGGCGGCGGGGGTGGTGATTGGCGTAGGGGGAGCTGGTGTTGCCCTGGGGCGGTGGGGCGGGGAAGTCGCGGGGGGAGATGTAGTCGCCCGGGGACGGGGGGTGCGAGGAGGGGGTGCGGTGGTGCCGGGAGGTGGGGGCGCCCGAGGTTGTGTTCGTGGGGTGGTCGTCCAGCGAGCCCAGGCTGTCGAGGTCGTCGAAGTCGGTGAACGGGCCGAAAGCGTCGGCGAAGTCGTGGACTCCGGGAGAGTCGTTTGAGCCAGGGGAGCCGGATGTGCCGGGGGAGTGGGATGCGCCGTGTCGGCCGTGGTCGGCAGGGGAGGCGTACGGGGCTTGCCGATTGCGGGTGTCAGGCGAGGCGTACGGGTCCTGGCGGCCAGGGTTGTCAGGCGAGTCGTAGGTGGTGCTCGGGGCGGCGAAGGGGTCGGCGGAACCGTTGCCGGAGTCGGCGGTCGGTGAGGTGGAGCCGGTGAGGGCGCCGAAGCCGTAGGGGTCGTTGTCCGTGGGGTTCGGAGTGGGCAGGTCGTCGCCCCGGTCCCGGGCGTTGGCGACCGCGCGGAGGCGGTCCACCGCGCCGTCCATCGCGAACTGGGCGGCGCCGAGTCCCTCCACGACGTAGCCGCGCCGTGCCTGACCGCTCTCCTCGAAGACGGACAGGATGCGGTACGTCGCCGAGAAGCCGCCCTCGACGCCCTCCGCGGCGACCGCTCCCCGGGTCACCACGCCGTGCCGGTCGAGCAGGGTGCGGGCCAGGGCGTGGGCGCGCACGGTGGGGTCCGGCTCGTGGGCGGGGAGCAGGGACCAGCGGCCCGCGACGGTCGGCGGCCCGGTGCGGGAGGCGGGGCGCGCGGCGGCGGTGAGCGAGCCGTAGCGCCCGCGCGGGACCGTGCGCTTGGCGCGGTGGGCCGTGGAACCTGCCGTACGGCCGGAGCCCAGCAGGGAGCGCATGGGGGCGAGCGTGTCGTTCGTGAGCCGTCCGGACCAGGCCAGGTCCCACACGGCGTCGGCCAGCTGGGGATCGGTGACGTCGGGGTGGGTGGTCGCGCGGATCTGGTCGGTGATCTGGCGGAAGAAGAGGCCGTAGCCGCCGGAGAGGGTGTCCAGGACCGACTGGTGCAGCGCTGTGAGTTCCAGTGGGTGCGGTGGCGGGAGGAGCAGGGGGGCCGCGTCCGCCAGGTACAGGGAGACCCAGCCGTCCTTACCGGGGAGGGAGCCTGCGCCCGCCCACACCAGCTCGCCTGCGGAGGTGAGTTCGTCGAGCATGGCGGGTGCGTAGTTCGCCACGCGGGACGGCAGGACGAGCTTCTCCAGGGCGGACGCGGGCACGGAGGCGCCCTGCAACTGCTCGACGGCGCGCACCAGTCCGTCGATGCCGCGCAGGCCGTGGCCCTTGCCGATGTGCTGCCACTGGGGGAGGAACTGCGCGAGCGCGGCCGGCGGCACCGGCTCCAACTCGTGCCGCAGCGCGGCCAGGGAGCGGCGGCGCAGGCGGCGCAGCACCGTCGCGTCGCACCACTCCTGGCCGATCCCGGCCGGGTGGAACTCCCCTTGTACGACACGGCCGTTCGCCGCGAGCCGCTGCAACGCGCCGTCGGTGACGGCCACGCCCAGGCCGAAGCGGGCGGCGGCTGTGGCCGACGTGAACGGGCCGTGGGTGCGGGCGTGGCGTGCGAGGAGGTCGCCGAGCGGGTCCTTGACCGGTTCGGTGAACGCCTCCGGGACGCCGACCGGCAGTGCCGTACCGAGTGCGTCGCGCAGGCGGCCGGCGTCCTCGATCGCCGCCCAGTGGTCGGCTCCGCCGATACGGACCCGGATCGCGCGGCGGGCCGAGGCCAGCTCCTGGGCCCAATGCGGCGCGGCGCCCCGCTCGGCCAACTCGGCGTCGGTGAGCGGGCCGAGCATCCGCAGCAGGTCGGCGACGCCCTCGACGTCCTTGATGCGGCGGTCCTCGGTGAGCCACTGGAGTTCGCGCTCCAGCTCGGTCAGCACCTCGGCGTCGAGGAGTTCGCGCAGCTCCGCCTGGCCGAGCAGTTCGGCCAGCAGGTGCGAGTCCAGGGACAGGGCGGCGGCGCGGCGCTCGGCGAGCGGTGAGTCTCCCTCGTAGAGGAACTGGGCGACGTATCCGAAGAGGAGGGAGCGGGCGAAGGGGGACGGCTCGGGGGTGGTGACCTCGACGAGGCGCACTTTGCGGGACTCCAGGTCGCCCATGAGTTCGGTGAGGCCCGGGACGTCGAAGACGTCCTGGAGGCATTCGCGGACCGCCTCCAGGACGATGGGAAACGAGCCGAACTCGCTGGCCACCTGGAGCAGTTGGGCGGCGCGCTGGCGCTGCTGCCACAGCGGGGTGCGCTTGCCGGGGTTGCGGCGCGGCAGCAGCAGCGCGCGGGCGGCGCACTCGCGGAAGCGGGCCGCGAACAGGGCCGAGCCGCCGACCTGGTCGGTGACGATCTGATTGACCTCGCCCTTGTCGAAGGCGACGTCCGCCGCTCCTACGGGGGCTTGGTCGGCGTCGTACTCCGCGCCGGCTTTCATGGGTTCCTGGTCGAGGAGGTCCAGGCCCATCAGATCGGCGTCGGGCAGCCGCAGGACGATGCCGTCGTCGGCGTGCATCACCTGGGCGTCCATGCCGTAGCGCTCGGAGAGGCGGGCGCCGAGGGCGAGGGCCCAGGGGGCGTGGACCTGGGCGCCGAAGGGGGAGTGGATGACCACGCGCCAGTCGCCGAGTTCGTCGCGGAAGCGCTCCACGACGATCGTGCGGTCGTCCGGGATGTGGCCGCAGGCCTCGCGCTGTTCGGCCAGGTACGACAGGACGTTCTCCGCGGCCCAGACGTCGAGGCCCGCGGCGAGGAGGCGCAGGCGGGCGTCCTCCTTGGGCTGCGAGCCGACCTCGCGCAGGAACGCGCCCACCGCGCGGCCCAGTTCGAGCGGGCGGCCCAGCTGGTCGCCCTTCCAGAAGGGGAGCCGGCCGGGGACGCCGGGTGCGGGGGAGACCAGGACGCGGTCGCGGGTGATGTCCTCGATCCGCCAGGAGCTGGTGCCGAGCGTGAAGACGTCGCCCACCCGGGACTCGTAGACCATCTCCTCGTCCAGCTCGCCGACCCGGCCGCCGCCCTTCTTGGGGTCGGCGCCCGCGAGGAAGACGCCGAAGAGTCCGCGGTCGGGGATCGTGCCCCCGGAGGTGACGGCGAGGCGCTGCGCCCCGGGGCGGCCGGTGATCGTGCCGGCGATGCGGTCCCACACCACGCGCGGGCGCAGTTCCGCGAACGCGTCGGACGGGTAGCGGCCCGCGAGCATGTCGAGCACGGCCGTGAACGCCGACTCCGGGAGCGAGGCGAAGGGGGCGGCACGGCGGACGGTGGCGAGCAGGTCGTCGACCTGCCAGGTGTCCAGCGCCGTCATCGCGACGAGCTGTTGCGCTAGGACGTCCAGGGGGTTGGCGGGGACCTTCAGGGACTCGATGGAACCGGTGCGCATGCGCTCGGTGACCACGGCGGCCTGGACGAGGTCGCCCCGGTACTTCGGGAAGACCACACCCGTGGAGACCGCGCCGACCTGGTGTCCCGCGCGGCCCACGCGCTGGAGGCCGGAGGCCACGGAGGGCGGCGACTCCACCTGGATGACGAGATCGACGGCGCCCATGTCGATGCCCAGCTCCAGACTGGACGTGGCCACCACAGCGGGGAGCCTGCCCGCCTTGAGGTCCTCCTCGACCTGGGCGCGCTGCTCCTTGGAGACCGAGCCGTGGTGGGCGCGGGCGATGACCGGGGGTGCGCCCTGGGCGGCGCCGGAACCGCCCATCAGCTCGGCCGGTGCGTGGTGTTCGTCCAGGGGCTCACCGGTCGCGCGCTCGTAGGCGATCTCGTTGAGCCGGTTGCACAGTCGCTCGGCGAGACGGCGGGAGTTGGCGAACACGATCGTTGAACGATGCGACTGGACGAGGTCGGTGATGCGCTCCTCGACATGCGGCCAGATCGACGGCTTCTCCGCGCCCTCCTTGCCGTCGGCCACCGGGGAGCCGCCCAACTCGCCCAGATCCTCGACCGGGACGACCACGGAGAGGTTGAACTCCTTGCCGGACTTCGGCTGGACGATCTCCACCTTGCGGTGCGGGGAGAGATAGCGGGCGACCTCGTCGACCGGGCGCACGGTCGCCGAGAGGCCGATGCGGCGGGCCGGCTTCGGCAGCAGCTCGTCCAGCCGCTCCAGGGACAGTGCGAGATGCGCGCCCCGCTTGGTGCCCGCGACCGCGTGCACCTCGTCCAGGATCACCGTCTCGATGCCGGTCAGCGCGTCGCGCGTGGCCGACGTGAGCATCAGGAACAGGGACTCCGGGGTGGTGATCAGGATGTCCGGCGGGCGTGTGGACAGGGCGCGGCGCTCGGCGGGCGGGGTGTCGCCGGAGCGGATGCCTACCTTGATCTCGGGCTCGGGCAGGCCCAGGCGGACGGATTCCTGACGGATGCCGGTGAGCGGGGAGCGGAGGTTGCGCTCCACGTCGACCGCGAGTGCCTTGAGCGGAGACACGTACAGCACGCGGCAGCGCTTCTTCGGGTCGGCGGGCGGGGGTGTCGCGGCGAGCTGGTCCAGGGCGGCGAGGAAGGCGGCCAGGGTCTTGCCGGAGCCGGTCGGGGCGACCACCAGCACGTCCGAGCCCTCACCGATGGCCTGCCACGCGCCCGCCTGGGCCGCGGTGGGCGCGGAGAAGGCCCCCGTGAACCAGCCGCGGGTCGCGGGGGAGAAGCCGTCGAGGGCTCGATGTGCGGAGCTGACCATGCGTCCATCCTGCACCCGACCACTGACAATGCGGCTGACCTGCGGGAATTCTCCGGCGGCGGCTCGCGGAACCGTTTCGGTGTCTGCCGGCCGTCGTGGGCAGGACCGTTTCGGCGTCTTCCGGTCGCTGTGGCCAGGACCGCGTCCTCCCGTCGCCGTGGCGGAGAATGGGCGTATGGCAGGTTCGGGCGAGCTGGCGAGACATTGGCGGTACACAGAACTGCCCGGCGTCGACCTGCTGCGGGCCCGGTACATCCGCAAGACGTTCGTGCGGCACACGCACGAGAACTTCGTCATCGCCGCCATCGCGGACGGCGTCGAGGTGTTCCACCACGGTGGGGGCGATGTGTCCGCCGGGGCGGGAGCGCTCGCGCTGGTGAATCCGGACACTCCGCACACCGGCCGGGCGGGCGTGCCCGAGGGCTGGCGGTACGGGGCGGTCTACCCGTCGCCCGAGGTGGTGGCCGCGATAGCCGCCGAGATCACCTCGATCCGCGGCACCCCCGGTTTCACCAGTCCCGTGCTCGACGACCCCTACACCGTCGGGCTCGTCCACCAGATCCTGCGCGCGGCCGACGAGGGCAACGCGCTCGCCGCCGACACCTTGCTGCGGGTCGCCGTCACCAGGCTGCTCCGGCTGAACGGCGGACCACTGCCGCAGCGCGTCGTACCCACGGCCGGCGGTCGGGTCGCCGCACGCGCGCGTGCCGTACTGGAAGCGCGGATGGCGGAACCGCCCACCCTGGAGCGGCTCGCCGGGGATCTGGGGACCAGTCCCTTCGCGCTCCTGCGCGCGTTCCGGGGCGCCTACGGGATGCCGCCCCACGCCTGGCTGACCGACGCCCGTGTGCGGGAGGCACGCCGGCTCCTCGACGCGGGTATGGCGCCCGCGGAGGTGGCCGTCGCCGTCGGGTTCACGGACCAGCCGCACCTCAACCGGCACTTCGCCCGGATCGTGGGTGTGCCCCCGGGCGCGTACCAGCGGGAGCGCAAGAACGTACAAGACGCGGGACGCCGGCTGCTCGTACCGTCCGACACGTGGCAGAACAGATCGCTTCAGAAGACATACGCCCCGGAGCAGAAGGGAAGCGAGCCCCCGAGGCCCGGGGAAAGCCGGACTCCGCCGTCGTACGGGACGCCCTCGGAGTCGGGGTCGCCGTAGGGCTGTCCGGGTTCGCCTTCGGGGTCACCTCGGCCGGTGGCGGGCTCACCCTGCTGCAGACCTGCGCCCTCAGCCTCCTGGTGTTCACCGGCGCCTCCCAGTTCGCACTCGTGGGAGCGCTCGCGGCCGGCGGCAATCCGCTCACCGCGGCGGCGGGAGCCTTCTTCCTGGGCGTGCGCAACACCTTCTACGGGCTGCGCCTCTCGCAGTTGCTGGCCCTCCCGCGCGCGGTGCGGCCGTTCGCTGCCCAGTGGGTCATCGACGAGACGACGGCCGTCACCCTCGCGCAGCCCACGCGGCGTGCCGCGCGGATCGGTTTCACCGTCACCGGGCTCACCCTGTACCTGCTGTGGAACCTCACCACGCTGCTCGGCGCCCTGGGCGCCAAGGCCATCGGGGACACGGACGCCTGGGGTCTCGACGCGGCCGGGCCCGCCGTCTTCCTGGCGCTGCTCGCACCCATGCTCACGACCACCACCGAGCGTGCCGTCGCCGCACTCGCGGTCCTGTTGGGGCTGGGGCTGCTGCCCGTGCTGCCAGCCGGTGTGCCGGTCCTGGTGGCTGCTCTCGCGGCGCCGATCGCCCTCTACGCAGAGGGCCGTCGGCATGGAGGGACACGTAACGACGCACAGGAGGAAGACCGTTGACCGTCTGGATCGCGATCGCGGCGACAGCCCTCGGTTGTTACGTCGTCAAGCTCGCCGGACTGCTGGTGCCCGCGGGCGCGCTGGAGCGGCCGCTGGTGAGGCGGCTCGCAGCTCTGCTGCCGGTCGCCCTGCTCGCCGCGCTCACGGCCCAGCAGACCTTCGCCGACGGGCACGCGCTCGTGCTCGACGCCCGGGCCGCGGGGCTCGCGGCGGCCGCCGTGGCGCTGGTGCTGCGGGCACCATTCCTCCTCGTCGTCGCGGCGGCCGTCCTGGTGACGGCCGGCGTGCGGGCCATCGGCGGCTGAGGCGGCCCGGGGTCAGCCCACGGAGCGGCCGTATGCCTTCAGGGTGCGCAGTGCCTGGATCGTCACCATGGGGCGTGCCTCCAGGGCGATGCCCGGCGCCCACTGGCGCCAGCGGATCGGCCAGCCGCCGTCCTCCCGCTGATCGCCCGCCAGGTGGTCCAGGGAGCGGGCCATCTCGTCGTCCGTGAACCACGTGCGCGCGAGGGAACTCGGCGTCTTCGCATAGTCGTACGGGAAGTGGTGCTCGCCCGGCGCGTACCCGGGGGCGACCGGGTACGCCTCCAGGTGCTCCGGGTCCAGGGCGGCGAGCCGGTGTTCGCGTACCAGGCGGCCGAGGCGGTCGGCGGCGGCCTCCGCGCGCGGGCGGTCGGGTGCCGAGTCGAGGAAGGCCACGGCGGCCTCGATCTCGTACGGGTGCGACTTCTCCAGGGAGCCGACGGCCTGCCAGCAGAAGTCGGTGGCCCTGAACAGCCAGGCGTGCCACACCTCGTTGCGGTGCAGCAGGCCCACCACCGGCCCGGTGGCGAGGAGTTCGCTGGGCGGGTCGTCCACGATCGGCACGAAGGGCGCCGTCGGATAGCCGCGCTGGCCGGGAAGGATCGCCGGCAGGGCGCCGTCGGCCGTGGAGACCGAGGTCAGATAGCGGCACACGCGTTCCACCCGCTGTCCACCGCAGCGCCCGACGGCGTCCAGGACGCGCAGCGCGTGACCGGTGTGCAGCGGCTGGCTGACCGGGCCGCGCAGATCGGGTTCCAGCGCGTGCCCGTACCCGCCGTCCTCGTTGCGGTACGCGTCCAGCGCGGTCTCCACCGGATCGGGGTCGCCGTTGAGGAAGTGGTACGCGAAGAGGCGCTGTTCCAGCACGCGCGCGGTGAGCCAGACGAAGTGCTCGGCGCGGAAGAGCGGGGAGTGCGCCGGGGGCGTCGGGGGGAGTGGGGAAGCTCCTGTTTCGGCCATGCGTCAGACCGTAGGACGGAAAGCGGTCTCCGCAAGCCGTCCCGAGCAGGGCCCACTCTCAGGGGCGGGATACTGGTGTCATGCGGTTGACGGTCTTCTGGCAGCGGATGACGGAGCACTTCGGCGCGGGGTACGCCGAGAGCTTCGCGCGCGATCACGTGATGACGGAGCTCGGCGGGCGGACGGTGCACGAGGCGCTGGACGCGGGCTGGGAGGCCAAGGACGTGTGGCGCGTGGTCTGCACTGTTATGAACGTTCCGTGGGAAAGTCGCTGATCGGTCACGAAGATCGACGGCGGTGACCGGTTGTCAGTGGCGTAGGCGAGACTTGCACCGTGGCAGCCACTGACGAGACCGGGCACGACGCCCCACAGGCATCCCCGTTCGGTGCGGCGCCGCCGGCCGGGCCCCCGTCCGACGGCGCCGTTCCGGGCCCGGGCATGCCCCGCTGGCTGCCCCGCGCCATGGTGCTGGCCCTCGCCCTCGTCGCCGTGTTCCAGCTGGGCAGTTGGGCCTTCCACCAGCTCATCGGGCTGCTGATCAACATCCTCATCGCGTTCTTCCTGGCCCTCGCCATCGAGCCCGCGGTGAGCCGGCTGGCCGCCTATGGCATGCGCCGCGGGCTGGCCACCTTCATGGTCTTCCTCGGCCTGCTGATCGTGAGTGCCGGGTTCATCACCCTCCTCGGGTCGATGCTCGCCGGCCAGATCATCAAGATGATCGAGGACTTCCCGGACTACCTCGACTCCGTCATCAACTGGGTCAACACGCACTTCCACACCGACCTGAGACGGGTCGACATCCAGGAGGGGCTGCTCCACTCCGACTGGCTGCGCAAGTACGTGCAGAACAGCGCCACCGGCGTGCTGGACGTGTCCACCCAGGTGCTCGGGGGCCTCTTCCAGCTGCTGACGATCGGTCTGTTCTCGTTCTACTTCGCCGCCGACGGGCCGCGGCTGCGACGCGCACTGTGCTCCGTGCTGCCGCCCGCCCGGCAGGCCGAGGTGCTGCGCGCGTGGGAGATCGCCGTCGACAAGACAGGCGGCTACATATACTCCCGCGGCCTGATGGCGCTGGTCTCCGGAGTGGCGCACTACATCCTGCTACAGGCGCTGGGTATCCCGTACGCGCCCGTGCTCGCCGTCTGGGTGGGTCTGGTCTCCCAGTTCATCCCGACCATCGGCACGTATCTCGCGGGCGCCCTGCCCATGCTGATCGCCTTCACCGTGAACCCTTGGTACGCGCTCTGGGTGCTGATCTTCGTCGTGGTCTACCAGCAGTTCGAGAACTACATGCTGCAGCCCAAGCTGACCGCGAAGACCGTCGACATCCATCCCGCGGTCGCCTTCGGCTCGGTCATCGCGGGCACCGCGCTCCTGGGCGCCGTGGGCGCGCTGATCTCCATCCCGGCCGTTGCCACGCTCCAGGCGTTCCTCGGGGCGTACGTGAAGCGGTACGCCGTCACCGACGACCCCCGGGTCCACGGACACCGGACCCGCGGCTCCGGAGGCCCCGGCCCGCTGGCCCGCGCGCGACGGCTGTGGGACCGGAGGCCGGGAGCGGAGGGGCCCACAGCGGCAGACTCCGCCGGTGGTAACAGCGATTCCGCCGATACGACCAACTCCGCCCCTACGACCGACTCCAGGACAGCCGACTCCCGGCCGACCGATCCGGAACCGACCGACTCCGAACCGAGGGACTCCGGAGAGGGCTCCTCCGGCTCCTCCTGAGGGATGATCCGGCGCGAACACCGGGGCGTCGCGGTCAGTACGTGAGCACCGCCCACACCGCGGCCCCGGCCACGGCGACCACGTAGCAGCCGACCGCGACGGTCACGGTCCGCCGCCGGACCGCCTCGCTCCAGGACGTGCGGGACAGCAGCCAGGCCAGGGCCGGCAACACCAGGACGGCGTGCAGGCTCACCCCGTGCAGCGGCTTGAGCGGGGCCGTCGAGTGGTACGCCGCCTCTTGGTGGCCGGTCCGGGCGAGGACCACCCCGCGCGCGATCATCGCGGCGCCCGAGGCCAGCGCCACGAGCAGGATCGCGAACCCGGAACGCACCGCGAGCGCCATCCCCGTGGGCCCCGTCGGCCGATGCCGGAAGGACGCCGCCGCGAACACGGTGAGCAGCACCACGAGGACACCGCCGCCCACCGCGAGCGTCATGGACACCGCCGTGTCGAAGGGCGTCTCCATGTCGAGGTGCGACGGCACCCGACGCCACGCCTGGAGGGTGATGCCGCCGACCTCGACGACACAGTCGGCGGCGAACACGACGAGCAGCACGGTCCGCAACCGGGCCCCGACGCGCAGATACGACGTGACCCAGGTGACCGCGATCAGCGTCGCCCCGAAGGAGAGCCCGAACGTGACGGGCTTGCGCCAGGAGACGGGCCCGTACCAGGGGCCTCCATCGACCGCGAACACCACCAGGTGCACCAGCCCGGAGAGGATCAACAGGGCACCGATCACATGGCAGAGACGCTCGGCGGGGCGTACGTGGCTCTTCATGGCCCGAGCCTCGCGGGAATCCGCCACGCAGTCGTCGTACTGCTGAAGACACCCGCCGTACGACGGCGGAAGTAGTGCTCCCAGGGGTGTGGCGATGAGTTTCGGGGGCGTGCCGGGTCCACGGAGGTGAAAGCCGTCCGGAATCCGCGGAACGGTGACCCCCGAAGCGAGGATTGATCATGTCCACCACAAAGACCCCGCAGAGCGTCGACACCACGCCCGCCCCGCCCCTGGCGGACACGGAACCGCAGACCGCCGCGGGCAAGGTGCTGTGGCACTTCACGATGTCACTGGACGGGTTTGTGGCAGGGCCGGACCACGCGATGGACTGGATGACGGGGTTCTCGTTCCGGACCGGCCTTGTCGAGGAGTACGCCGCGACGACCGGTGCCGTACTGGGTGGCCGGGACGGCTTCGACGCGTTCCCCGATGCCGGCAGCGTCTACGGGGGCGCGTGGCAGGGGCCGGTGTTCGTCCTCACGCACCACCCCGACGACGCGCCGCCCGCCCCCGGGGTGACCTTCCTGAACTGCGATGCGGCCGAGGCCGTACGCATCGGGCTGGAGGCCGCCGGCGGCAAGAACCTCGAAGTGCTCTCGCCCACGATCGGCCGACAACTCCTGGAGCGCGAACTGATCGACGAGATCGACCTGCACATCGTGCCGGTGCTGCTCGGCGACGGCATCCGGCTCTACGACAACCCCGGCGGCGCCCCGGTCCGGCTCGGGCTGCTGAACGGTGATGACCGGTCAGCCGGGGTGAATGTGCGCTGTCGGCCGGTCGGGACGTGATCGTCCTGTGGCGTCGGGGTTCGAGGACGTGCCGCGAAGCCCGACGGTTGGTTCGACGGCGCGCGCGACGCTCGTGGAGGTTCCTACTGGTAGCAGCCACCGACGCACAGGATGGTGACGGTGCCGGTCTCGCCGGCCGAGGTGATCGCCGTGTCCTGGGCCGGCGCGGGCTTGTGCACGCGGCTGGTCTCCCACGGCATGGGAGCGGCCGATGCCGCCGGACTCATGATGGCGACGGTCGCCGCGGTCAGTACGGCCGCGATCCCCGCGCGCTTCCACATCTTCATGAGCTCTCCCTGTGTCGGTTGCCGTTGGCTGCCGTCAGTGAACAGGCCCGGTCCCCGGCACGGGAAGGATTTCCATCCCATTCGAAGCGTCGCCACGACGCTCGGTGTCACAGGACATCGATGACGCGAGTGCCGCGTGGTGCGCTTGACACGAAAATCGAACATCCATTCTCATGGAAGCTCCGGCGAGGCCATGACGGGCATTTCGGCAGGCTTTTGATGGTGAAGTGTCCGGGTTATCCACAGGCTGGGCGGGCGTCGGGACGCATTGTCAGTGGCAGGCGTTAGCGTCTTTGACGTGAAGCGATCGACACAAGCAAATCGGGTGGAACCCATGGCAGGAACCGACCGCGAGAAGGCGCTGGACGCCGCACTCGCACAGATTGAACGGCAATTCGGCAAGGGCGCGGTGATGCGCCTCGGCGAGCGGCCGAACGAGCCCATCGAGGTCATCCCCACCGGCTCGACCGCGCTCGACGTCGCCCTCGGCGTCGGCGGCCTGCCGCGCGGCCGAGTGGTGGAGGTCTACGGCCCGGAGTCCTCCGGCAAGACGACCCTGACCCTGCACGCGGTGGCGAACGCCCAGCGGGCCGGCGGCCAGGTCGCGTTCGTGGACGCGGAGCACGCCCTCGACCCCGAGTACGCGAAGAAGCTCGGCGTCGACATCGACAACCTGATCCTGTCCCAGCCGGACAACGGCGAGCAGGCCCTGGAGATCGTGGACATGCTGGTCCGCTCCGGCGCCCTCGACCTCATCGTCATCGACTCCGTCGCGGCGCTCGTCCCGCGCGCGGAGATCGAGGGCGAGATGGGAGACAGCCACGTCGGTCTGCAGGCCCGCCTGATGAGCCAGGCGCTCCGCAAGATCACAGGCGCGCTCCACCAGTCCGGGACCACCGCGATCTTCATCAACCAGCTCCGCGAGAAGATCGGCGTGATGTTCGGCTCCCCGGAGACCACGACCGGTGGCCGCGCGCTGAAGTTCTACGCCTCGGTGCGACTCGACATCCGTCGCATCGAGACCCTGAAGGACGGCACGGACGCGGTCGGCAACCGCACCCGCGTCAAGGTCGTCAAGAACAAGGTCGCGCCGCCCTTCAAGCAGGCCGAGTTCGACATCCTCTACGGCCACGGCATCAGCCGCGAGGGCGGCCTGATCGACATGGGCGTGGAGAACGGCTTCGTCCGCAAGGCCGGCGCCTGGTACACGTACGAGGGCGACCAGCTCGGCCAGGGCAAGGAGAACGCGCGCAACTTCCTCAAGGACAACCCCGACCTGGCCAACGAGATCGAGAAGAAGATCCTGGAGAAGCTGGGTGTGGGTGTTCGTCCGGAGAAGGACAAGCCCGCCGCCGAGCCGGTCGCGGACGCGGCGGTCCCCACCGCCACGGACGACGCCGCCAAGGCGGTGCCCGCTCCGGCCGCGGCCAAGACCACCAAGGCCAAGGCCACGGCCGCCAAGAGCTGACCCGTGACACGACGAACGGACTGGGCCGAGTACGCGTATCCCGGCGCCCCGCAGGGGCCCGGGGGAGGCGGTGACGGCCTGGCCTACGGTGCGGACGGCGTGTCCGAGGAGCCGTACGGCATGGACGGGCCGTACGGCGACGAGCCGGGCGGCGGTTTCGCGGGGAATGCCGGTCCGCCTTTCGGCGGCTCGGAGCCCGGCGATGGTTCGGCCGGCACCAGTCGGCCTTTCAGGAGCTCGGCGCCCGTCAGCAGTTCGCCCGGTGACGGGTCCGCCGCCGACGATGCGCCCGGCCGCGGCTCGCGGCGCAGCCGCGGAGCGAGTGGCGAGGGCGGCTCACGAGGGTCTACGGCGCGCGGTGACGGCGCACGCGGTAGGCGTGGGCGCCGTGGCCGCGGCTTCGGCGAGTCGTCCGGAGAGGACGGAGGTGACTTCTCCTCGTCGAGGGCCGAGAAGGAGGAGCCGCCGGCGGACCCGGCTGAGCGGGCGCGGGGCATCTGTCTGCGCCTGCTCACCGGGAACCCGCGCACCCGCAAGCAACTCGCGGACGCCCTGCGCAAGCGGGAGATCCCTGACGAGGTGGCGGACGAGGTGCTGTCGCGGTTCGAGGAGGTCGGACTGATCAACGACGGTGCGTTCGCGGACGCCTGGGTGGAGTCCCGGCACCACGGCCGGGGCCTGGCCCGGCGCGCGCTCGCCCAGGAGCTGCGCACCAAGGGCGTCGACTCGACGCTGATCGACGAGGCCGTCTCCCGGCTCGACTCCGAGCAGGAGGAGGCGAGGGCGCGCGACCTGGTGGACCGCAAGCTGCGGTCCACCCAAGGCCTCGACCGCGACAAGAGGCTGCGCCGCCTCGCGGGCATGCTGGCCCGCAAGGGCTACTCCCAGGGCATGGCCCTCAGAGTGGTCCGGCAGGCACTGGAGGAAGAGGGCGAGGACACGGAGTTCCTCGCGGACGAGGGGTACTGATCCGGAAGTGATCCGGCTCTGACCCCTCGATGGTGCGAACGTCCTGAACACGGTGGACGCGCGGGGGCGCCGACCGCGTTCAGGCAAGCACCGGGCCGGCGCCCGAGGTGGGGCTGACCCCCGGCTGAAGACGCCGGATTGCCGCAGCGCACAGGCACTTGTGCAAACGACTGTGTCCGCCCGACACACTCCCGCCCCACGCGAGGTCACTTCACCCGCCCCCACTCCACCCACCTCCTCGCTGGCCTAACCCTCCTCGCACTCGGCATCGCCGCTCACCGTCGTCGCCGTCTACGCCCGGGGCCTCGGCTTCGGCGATCTCACCTTCGCGCACGATCTCGTCGCCCGGCATGTCGACAACCCGCTCGCCTCCTCCGTCCTCGTCAGCACGACCCGTACACAGAAACAACTTGCGACTACGCTCCGTGACTTCCCCGGTGTCCAGGTTCTCGCGCCGGCCGTCGCCGAATCACTCCAGGCGCAGCGGCAGCAGACGAACGCCGAGGTCAACTACCTGGCCATGGGGCTTGTCCTGGTGTTCACGGCCATCGCCGTGGTCAACCCGCTCGCCATGTTGGTCGCGGAGCGTGTCCGGGAGTTCGCGCTGCTCCGCCTCGCCGGGGCGACCCGCCGTCAGGTGCTGCGGATGCCGCGCACCGAGGCGTTGTCGGTGTTGTCGCTCGCCACGGCGGTCGGCAGCGGTATCGCCCTCGCCGTCCTGACCGCGTTCAGCGTCGGTATGACCGGCCGGGCGGCGCCGTCGGTCACGCTCCTCGTGTATCTCGCGGTGATAGCGGTGGCCGGGACCCTCGCCCTTGTAGCCACGGCGCTGCCGGGACGTGTGGCGCTCCGGGTCCGGGCGGGCACGGTGGCGACCGCCAGGGAGTGAGCGCGGGAAACCGCCGGTCGTCCGTCCCGAGAGTGAGCGAGGGAACTGTCAGCCGTCCGTCCCGGAGGTCACTCGCCTCACCGAAGGGTGCGCGTTTCGCAGACTTAGTGTGCGTGACGTAGAGGGTGCGCATGTTTGGCGCGGGAGTAGCTTCTGCTGCCGACCCTCGGCCCTCCCCGCCTGCTGCGCCTTGGCCGTCCCCGCCCGCTGAGCCGCAGCCAGGCCTGCCCGAGTGCCTCCGGCCGCTTCGCCGACCGGTCCTCGTACGCCCTGAAAGGCGATCCCCTTGTCCTTGTCCCTGCCCGCCCGCCACCGAAGAACCCTGGTGGTCCTCCTGCTCGGTACCGGTCTCTTACTGAATGGCTGCGGACTGGAGTCCAGTGCCACGCCCGCCGACGACGGGCCCATCACTCTCGGGTTCGTCAACGGCGGCAGTGCGGAGTTCCACACGTGCCTTGAGGAGTCGATCGCGAACACGGCCAAGAGCAACTTCGCGAAGCTCGTCACCGTCAACTCGCATCAGGACGCCGCGCAGGAACTGGCCAACATCCAGGACATGATCGCGCGCCATGTCGACGCGATCATCGTGCAGACGGTCAACACCACCGCGCTCAAGAGCGACATCGCCAAGGCCGGGAGCGCGCACATCCCGATCTTCCTGACCTCGGTCAGTGCCGATCCGTCCGACATCCTCGGGGCCGTCGTCGTCGACCTGAAGGCGGTGGGCAAGCTGGACGCCGACTGGATCGGGGACGACGCCGCGGGGCGTGAGGTGCAGGTGGGTGTCATCGCGGGTGCGCCCGGTGCCGCCTCCGACCTGCTCGTCGGCGGTTTCGCCAAGGGGCTGCCGGCGAACGTGAAGGTGGTCGCGAACCAGCCCGCCATGTTCGTCGCCGCGAAGGCGAAGATCGTCGCCGAGGGCATGATCAAAGCGCATCCCGATCTGGACTACGCCTTCGTCGCCAACGAGGAGATGGCGTTCGCCGCCCGCACGGCCTTCGACGCGGCCGGCGGCAAGAAGGTCAAGATCGTGACGGTCAACGGCACCGACGAGGCCCTCGCCGCCCTCAAGGACGGCCGTTTCGCCGCCACCGTCTCCAACTCGGCCAAGGACACCGGCGAACTGGCCGTCACCAACACCATCAGCCTTCTCCGTAAGGAAAAGGTGGAGAAGATCGCCGCCACACCGGCCCGCCTGATCACCAGGGCCAACGCGGACACCGCCCCGCTCTACTGCCCCTCCGACGGCTCGTGAGCGGGCCCGACCGTCACGTCGCGGACAGAGTGTCTACGACGTGACAGGCAGTCCCGCCGCCTTCCACGCCTGGAAGCCGCCGACGAGGTCCGTCGCGCGGTGCAGGCCCAGTTGGTGCAGCGACGCGGCTGCCAGGGTGGACGCGTAGCCCTCGTTGCAGATCACCACGACGCGCAGGTCGTGGCCGGTGGCTTCGGGGGCGCGGTGGCTGCCTCGGGGGTCGAGGCGCCACTCCAGTTCGTTGCGCTCGACGACCAGGGCACCCGGGACGATGCCGTCCCGGTCGCGCAGGGCCGCGTAGCGGATGTCGACCAGGAGTGCCTCGCCGTCGCGCGCCGCGTCGTACGCCTCCCGTGCCTCGATCCGCTCGTAGGTCTCGCGCACCCGCTCCAGCAACTCGTCTATGCCGAGCGGCTGTTCGCGTACGGCACTCACTGCCAGTCCGCCGGCCGCTCGACCTGCTCAAGGCGCAGCACCGGACCCGTACGGCTGTAGCGGCGGATCTGCGGCAGCGGCGGGTAGTAGGCGTGGACGGAGATCGCGTGCTCTTCGGAGGACTCGTTGAGCACCTCGTGGACGTGGTGCTGACCGAAGGCGCGGCCCTTGCCGGTCGGCAGCCGCCGCTCGCGGTCCACGCCCTCCTCCAGTTCGAGGGTCTTCCAGCCGTCGCTCGGGAGCCGGGCGGCGAGCGAGTGCTCCTTGAGCTCGCCGGCGGCGGTGAGGAAGGCTCCGACCGACTCGGCGTGGTCGTGCCAGCCCGTCCCGCTGGCGGGCGGCCAGCCGATCAGCCACGCCTCGCTGCCGCCGGGCCCTTCGAGCCGCACCCAGGTTCGGCCCTCGGGGTCGAGGGGGAGCGAGGCGATGAGCTCGGCGTCGGCGGCCGTACGCCGTACGAAGTCGAGCAGGTCCGCCTGTGTCGGCGCCTGGGAGGGCGTGGCGGGGGACACGGAGGCAGAGGGGGAGACAGACACGTGCACCGTCCTGATGAGTGTTCGCGAGGGTGCGCGCGGACCCACAGAAAGGGCGCGCGCGGATGTGAAGAGATGCGAATTCAGCAGGAGACGTGACACACACAGCCCACATAGCGGACGAGGTCCAGATGGACCTTCCGCCACAGGTGGACAGAGGTGTTGGTCACGATCCGGAGTACAGCACGGCGGTGCGAGCCGGTCAACTCAGCGTCACTATGTGGACAGTTTGGGTACGGAGGCCTCAGCGTGAGCCGGCCGTGGCCTCCGTCCTCGCCGGGCCGCCCAGGGTCGCCTCGGCCGCCGCGTACAGGTCGGCCGGGCGCACCCCGCTCAACGCGGTGACCAGGTGTCCGTCGGGCCGTACGAGAAGGACGGTGTGGGCCGCGGCGCCCGGGTAGCTCTCGGCGACCAGCAGCTCGGCCGGGTGCGGCAGCGCCGTCACGGCGGCCGCGAGGCGGGGCATGATTCCGGCCGTCACCCAGTGCTTGCGCTCCCACACGCCCGTGCCCGGCGCGACCAGGACGACCAGCAGGGAGCCGCGCCCGAGGCGGTCCCGCAGCCGTACGAAGGCGCCGTCCTCGGCGGTGACCAGGACATCGGCGACCGGTGCACCGGGCGGGGTGTCGACGGGGACCTCCGCCTCGATGTGCCGGGGCGCGAGCGGCGAGTCGGCGTACGCCCCCGGCGCACCGAGTGCGCCGCGCCCCAGGTGACCGTCCGTGAGCAGCACGTCGTGGCCGCGGGCCGAGCCGGGTACGACCGCGCGCAGCCCGGCGCCGCCGCGCACCAGCGGCAGCGCCTGGTCGGCGGCGCGCAGCCGGGCCGCCACGACCGCCCGCCGCTCCGCCTGATAACTGTCGAGCAGCGGCTCGTGCGGCCCGTGGTGCCAGGCCAGGGCCAGCTTCCAGGCGAGGTTGTCGGCGTCCCGCAACCCCTCGTCCAGCCCCTGCGTCCCGAGCGCCCCCAGCAGATGCGCGGCGTCCCCGGCGAGAAACACCCGCCCCACCCGCCACCGGCGCGCGAGCCGGTGGTGCACGGTGTGCACGCCGGTGTCGAGCAGTTCGTACGGCGGTGTCGGGCCCTCGGTCCAGCCCGCGAGCGTCTCCCGGATGCGGGCCAGCAGCAGCTCGGGGGTGACCAGGTCCTTGCCCGGCGGCAGCAGCCAGTCCAGCCGCCACACGTCGTCCGGGAGGGGGCGTCCGGTGACCTCCGCGGCCGAGGGTCCGGACGTCCGCCACGGCGGCACCCGATGCAACAACGCCTGGTCGGGCCACGGAAGTTCCGTGCGCAGCGCGGCCACGGCGTGTCGCTCCACCGCCGTACGGCCGGGGAAGCGGATGTCCAGGAGTTTGCGCACGGTCGAGCGCGGACCGTCGCAGCCGACCAGGTAACTGCCGCGCCACCAGGTGCCCTTGGGGCCGCGGGTGTGGGCGGTGACGCCCGAGGGCTCCTGTTCGAGCGAGTCGAGGCGGTTGTCCGGGGCGATCCTCACGAGCCGCTCGCCCGCGAGGGCATGCCGGAGGGCGCCGGTGAGGACGTGCTGGGCGATGTGCAGGGGGGCGGGCTCGGTCTCGTCGAACGTGATCTCGCGCATCACCTGCTTGCGCCGCATCGACCGCCATCCGGCCCAGCGCGAGCCGAGCTCGGCGAGCGGAATGCCGGTCAGCCGCTCCAGCAGCGCTGCGGTGTCCTCGCGCAGGACGACGGTGCGCGCGGGACGCGGTTCGTCCTTGCCCGGACCTTCGTCGAGGAGGACGGAGGGCACCTCCTGCCGCGCCAGTGCCAGGGCGAGCGTGAGCCCCACGGGCCCCGCCCCGACGATGATCACCGGGTCCACGGTGCGGCGCCCCCTGCCCGTGACGGTGTCCTCAGGGACGTATGTGAACAGGAAGTTGGAGCAGGGTGCACGATCACAGAACGTATGCAACCCATTGCCGGTGCTTGCGTCAAGTGACGGAGGCAGTGGCGATCATGCCACTGCCTCCGTGCCGTTCATCCCACTTGACCGATCATCACGACGAGGCGCCGCTCCCGTACGATCCGCCGACGTGCGCGGGGTTGAGCCCCGTGGCGTCTTCGAGGTCGACGGTCGCACCCGTGCTCTTCTTGCTGCGCCGCAGCCTGCGCTCCAGCCAGCTCGCGAAGGTGGTGAGGGCGAGGTTCAGCAGGATGTAGATGATCCCGACGACGATGAAACTCGCCACCACATTGGCGTAGTTGGCCGCCAGGGTGCTGCGCGAGTTGAGCAGCTCGGTGAAGCCCAGCATCACGCCGCCCAGCGCGGTGTCCTTCACGATGACCACGAGCTGGCTGACGATGGCCGGCAGCATCACGGTGACGGACTGCGGGAGCAGGATGCTCGTCATCGTCTGGCCCTTGCGCAGGCCGATCGCGTACGCGGCCTCCGTCTGCCCCTTCGGGAGGGACAGGATGCCCGCTCGGACGATCTCGGCGAGCACCGAGGCGTTGTACAGCACCAGGCCGGTGACGACGGCGTACAGGGGCCGTTCCTCGCTGCCGATGCTCGTGGAGCGGACGTAGAACTCGTTCGCGAACAGCATCAGCAGCAGGACCGGGATCGACCGGAAGAACTCGACCACCACTCCGGCGGGGACGCGCACCCACCGGTGGTCGGACATCCGGGCGATACCGAAGAACGCGCCCAGGGGGAGGGCGATCACCATGGCGAGCCCGGCGGCCTTCAGGGTGTCGCCGAGGCCCGGCAGCAGATACGTCGTCCAGGCGTCCGACGTGGTGAACGGCTGCCACAGGGACCACTTCAGCTGGCCCTTGTCGTCCATCGTCTGCCAGACCCACCACAAGAAGAGGGCGAGCAGCACGAAGAACACGACGGACAGGAGCACGTTGCGCCGCTTGGCGCGGGGGCCGGGCGCGTCGTAGAGGACGGAGGTCATCGCTTCACCGCCAGTCGCTTGCCCAGCCAGCCGAGGAGGAGGCCGGTGGGCAGGGTCAGTACCACGAAACCGAACGCGAAGACCGCGCCGATGGCGACCGTCTGGGCCTCGTTCTCGATCATCGTCTTCATCAGGGCGGCCGCCTCGGCGACCCCGATCGCGGCCGCAACGGTGGTGTTCTTGGTCAGTGCGATCAGTACGTTGGCCAGCGGTCCGATGACCGCGCGGAACGCCTGCGGAAGGATGACGATCCGCAGTACCTGATTGAAGCTCAGCCCGATGGCGCGGGCCGCCTCCGCCTGTCCGACGGGCACGGTGTTGATGCCGGAGCGCACCGCCTCACAGACGAAGGCCGCGTGGTACGCCACGAGACCCAGCAGTGCCAGCCGGAAACCCTGCACCTTGAAGTCGTCGGACGCGCCCATGGTCACGCCGAAGATGTCGGCGAGGCCGAGCGAGGTGAAGACGATGATGACCGTCAGGGGGATGTTCCGGACGGTGTTGACGTAGAAGGTGGCGAAACCACGCATCAGGGGGACCGGGCTGACCCGCATTCCGGCCAGCAGTGTGCCCCAGACCAAGGAGCCGAGGGCGGAGAGGGCGGTCAGTTTCACCGTCATCCAGAACGCCCCGAGGACGTCATAACCTTGAAGAAAGTCGAACACGATCTCCCGCGCTTCCGGGTATGGGGCCTGCCTTACCGGGGTTTCTCGGGCTACTTGACGATGTTGCCGATCTTCGGGGCGGGCTCGTTCTTGTAGCCGGCCGGACCGAAGTTCTTGGTGACCGCCGTCTGCCAGGCGCCGCTGCTGACCATCTTCTCCAGCGCGGTGTTGATCTTGGTGACGGTCGCGGAGTCGCCCTTCTTGACGCCGACGCCGTAGTTCTCGTTGCTGAGCTTCAGACCGGCGAGCTTGAACTGGCCCTTGAACTTGTCCTGCGCGGCGAAGCCCGCGAGGATCGAGTCGTCGGTGGTCACCGCGTCGACGGCACCGCTCTGGAGGGCCGCGATGCACTCCGAGTAGCCCGCGTTCTCACGGAGGTTGGCCTTCGGGGCGATCGTGTCGTGGATGTTCTGCGCCGAGGTGGAGCCGGTCACGGAACAGAGGTTCTTGCCGTTGAGGTCCGTGGCCTTGGCGATCGTCGAGTTGCTCTTGACGAGCAGGTCCTGGTGGGCCAGCAGGTAGGGGCCGGCGAAGTCGACCTTCTTCTTGCGCTCGTCGTTGATCGAGTACGTGGCCGCGATGAACTTGACGTCGCCGCGCGCCAGCGCGTTCTCACGGTCGGCGCTCTTGGTCTCGACCCACTCGATCTGGGCGGGCTTGTAGCCGAGCTGCCCGGCCACATAGGTCGCCACGTCCACGTCGAAGCCGGCGTAGGTGCCGTCCGGCTGCTTCAGGCCGAGGCCCGGCTGGTCGAATTTGATACCGACCTTGATCTTGCTGCCGCCGCCGGAGCCCGAACCGGAGCTGTCCTTGTCGCTGCTCCCGCAGGCCGTCGCGGCGAGCGAGAGGACGAGAGCGGTGGTCGCGAAGACGGTGACCTTGCGGAGCTTCATGGTGAACATCCTTTGGCTGGTGAGGAGATGAGGGCCCGTCAGGGCGTGTGACGGCGGCCGTCAGGGCGTGCGGGGCCCTCAGCGGCAGTCGGCGGCCGCCCGCCGTCGGCGGGCCGCCAGTGGCTGGCTGTAGCGGTTCGTCAGCGTTCGTGGCTGATCGTCAGCGGTTGTCGGTGATGGCCGGCGGCCGTCAGGGGCCGTCAGTGGTGAAGGATCTTCGACAGGAAGTCCTTGGCCCGGTCGCTGCGCGGGTTGCTGAAGAACTGGTCCGGCACGGCCTCTTCGACGATGCGGCCGTCGGCCATGAACACCACTCGGTTGGCGGCCGAGCGGGCGAAGCCCATCTCATGGGTGACGACGATCATCGTCATCCCGTCGCGGGCGAGCTGCTGCATGACCTCCAGCACCTCGTTGATCATCTCCGGGTCGAGGGCGGAGGTCGGCTCGTCGAAGAGCATCACCTTGGGGTCCATGGCCAGCGCCCGCGCGATGGCGACGCGCTGCTGCTGGCCGCCGGACAGCTGGGCCGGGTACTTGTCCGCCTGCGTGGCCACGCCGACCCGGTCGAGCAGCGCCCGGGCCTTCTCCTCTGCCTGCTTGCGGTCGGCCCTGCGGACCTTGATCTGACCCAGCATCACGTTCTCGAGCACGGTCTTGTGCGCGAAGAGGTTGAAGGACTGGAAGACCATCCCGACGTCCGCACGCAGCCGGGCCAGCTCCCTGCCCTCCTGGGGCAGCGGCTTGCCGTCGATCGTGATCGAACCCGCATCGATCGTCTCCAGGCGGTTGATGGTGCGGCACAGAGTGGACTTCCCGGACCCGGAGGGCCCGATCACCACGACGACTTCGCCGCGGGCGATCGTCAGATCGATGTCCTGGAGTACGTGCAACGCGCCGAAGTGCTTGTTGACGCTCTTCAGGACGACGAGTTCGCCGGTCGCGGCCACTTCTTCCTTGGCCACCGATACTTCGGTCATCGCTTGCTGGCTCCGTCCTCGTCGGTTGCGGAGGACAGTAGTGAGGCCGTACGACCAGCGTCATCACATCTGAGCGAGATCTGAGCATCACGATCGGATAGCAATCGGACACGTGTCGTAGCAGTTTGCCGACGGGATGCGTACCGGCTGGATAACGGAAGCCGCGCGCAACCGGAACCCACTTGACGGCGTCTTCGTCCATCAGCGTGACTGCCTGGGTGCACGCGCGCGTGAGACGTGCTTTTGTACAGGCCGACACCATACGAACGATGAACCGGAGGGGGCCGGGATGAGACTGCTCCTCGTCGAGGACGACAACCATGTCGCCGCCGCTCTGTCCGCGGTCCTGGCGCGGCACGGATTCGACGTCACGCACGCCCGCAGTGGCGAGGAGGCCCTCCAGGCACTCGTCCCGGAGGGCGACGTCTTCGGTGTCGTCCTCCTCGACCTCGGCCTGCCCGACCAGGACGGCTACGAGGTCTGCGGCAAGATCCGCAAGCGCACCAGCACCCCGGTGATCATGGTCACCGCCCGCTCCGACGTACGCTCCCGCATCCACGGCCTCAACCTCGGAGCCGACGACTACGTAGTGAAGCCGTACGACACCGGGGAGCTGCTCGCCCGCATCCACGCCGTCAGCCGGCGCAGCGTCCACGAGGACGCGAGCGGGGGCGGCGACACCGCGCTGCGGCTCGGCCCGGTGCGCATCGAACTGCCCACCCGTCAGGTCAGCGTGGACGGTTCGGTCGTCCAGCTGACCCGCAAGGAGTTCGATCTGCTGGCGCTGCTGGCACAGCGCCCAGGAGTGGTGTTCCGGCGGGAGCAGATCATCAGCGAGGTGTGGCGCACCAGTTGGGAGGGCACGGGACGCACCCTGGAGGTGCATGTCGCGTCCCTGCGCGCCAAGCTGCGGATGCCCGCGCTGATCGAGACCGTACGAGGCGTCGGCTACCGGCTCGTCGCTCCGGCCGCGTAGCGGGCACGGGTGCGCACACGTCTTCTCCCGCTGCTCATCGTCCTGATGGCGGCCGTACTGCTGGCGCTCGGCGTGCCGCTCGCCATCAGCACGGCCGCGGCGCAGCAGCAGAAGGTGATCGTCGACCGCATCGACGACACCGCGCGGTTCGCGGCCCTCGCCCAGTTCGTCAGCGATGTGCCCACGGGATCACGCCCCGCCAACACGGTTCCGGACGAGCGCCAGGAGACCCTGGACCGCGAACTGGCCAGCTACTACGAGGTCTACGGCATCCGCGCGGGCGTCTTCTACCGCACCGACATCTCCATGGCGAACGCGCCGGACGACTTCCTGCTGCCGAAGACGGGCGAGGTGCGCGACGCGTTCGCCGAGGCACTCCTCAGCCGCCGCAGCCACGACCCGGAACAGGTCTGGCCCTGGCAGCGCAACCGCCTGGTCGTCGCCTCGCCGGTCATCCGGGACGGCGACGTCATCGCGGTCGTGGTCACCGACTCGCCCACCGGGCCGATGCGTTCACGGACCCTGCGCGGCTGGCTGACGATCGGCGCCGGCGAGATCGCCGCGATGCTGCTCGCCGTAGGCGCGGCCCTACGGCTGACCGGCTGGGTCCTGCGACCCGTACGGGTCCTCGACGCCACCACCCACGACATCGCCACCGGACGCCTCAAGTCCCGGGTCGCGGCCGCCGGCGGGCCACCGGAACTCCAGCGCCTGGCCCGCTCGTTCAACGAGATGGCGGACAACGTCGAGGACGTGCTGGAGCAGCAGCGCGCCTTCGTCGCCGACGCCTCGCACCAGTTGCGCAACCCGCTCTCGGCGCTGCTGCTGCGCATCGAACTGCTCGCACTCGAACTGCCGGAGGACAACGACGAGATCGCCTCGGTCCGCACCGAGGGCAAACGCCTGACCCAGGTCCTGGACGACCTGCTCGACCTGGCCCTCGCCGAGCACGCGGACGCGGATCTCAGGATCACCGACATCGGCGCGCTGACCGCCGAGCGCGTCGCGGCCTGGGCACCGACCGCCGAGGCCAAGGGCGTGCGCCTGGTGGGCAGTTGCCCGCCCACCACGGCCTGGGCCGACCCGATCACGCTGTCCAGCGCCCTGGACGCGGTGATCGACAACGCGGTGAAGTTCACGCCCGAGGACGAGTCCGTCGAGGTGACGGTCGCGTCGAACGGCGAGACCTCGACCGTCGTCGTCACGGACCACGGCCCGGGCCTCACCGAGGACGAACTCGCCCGCGTCGGCGACCGCTTCTGGCGCAGCGGCCGCCACCAGAACATCAACGGCTCCGGCCTCGGCCTGTCCATCTCCCAGGTCCTGCTGGCCGCGGGCGGCGGCTCCCTCACGTACGACCACCACGAGCCGCACGGCCTCAAGGTAACCGTGTGGGTGCCCAGGAGCGGTCCTGCGGCCTGAACGGGCGGTCAGGGGCCCCGTGAGGTCCTGCTGCCTGAACGGGCGCCCCAGGGGCCTGTGTTGAGCCCCCGGGCCTGAGCGGGCGGCCCAGGGTCTGCGGTGGGCCCTGAGGCCCTGAGGCCCGGCTCTACGGCTTGACGGAGCGGTAGTAGCGCCGGGCGCCCTCGTGCAGGGCCAGGGGGTCGGTGTAGATCGCCGTGCGCAGGTCCACCAGCTGCGCGGAGTGGACGCGCTTGCCGATGCCGTCGCGGCTCTTGATCACGGTCTTGGTGATCCACTCGGTGAGCCGGGCGTTCATGTCCTTGCGGGTCATCAGCAGGTTGGACACGGCGATCGTCGGAACGGTGGACCCCCGCTGGATGGTGGGGTAGGCCGACTCCGGCATGTTGGTGGCGCGGTAGTAGCGGGTGGCGTCGCCCTGCTCGTGCATCTTGGCCACGAGAGTCGCCTCGATCGGCACGAACCGGAACGCGTAGTTCTTGGCAAGGTCCTTCAGGCCGTCCGTCGGCAGCCCGCCCGACCAGAAGAACGCGTCGATCTTGCCCCGCCTGAGCAGGTCCGGTCCGGTGTCGATACCGGCCGCCACCGGCTCGATGCCCTTCTTCGGGTCGATGCCGGCCGCCGTCAGTACCCGGTCGGCGATCAGTCGCACACCCGAGCGGTCCGGCCCTATGGCCACCCGCTTGCCCCGCAGATCGCTGACCGAGTCGATGTCCGAGTCGTGCGGAACAATGAGCTGGACGTAGTCGTCGTAGAGGCGCGCGACCCCGCGCAGCCCGGCCGCACCGGGCTTGCCTTCCATTTCGTACGTCCCCACCGCGTCGGCCGCTGCGATGGTGAAGTCGGCGTGGCCGGTCGCCACGCGCGCGACGTTCTCCTGCGACCCGTCGCTGTTCACGAGCTTCACCGTGAGACCCGGCATGTCCTTGTCCAGCTCGGTGCGCAGGAGCTTGCCGTACTCCTGGTAGACCCCGAGCGGGGTCCCGGTGCTGAAGGTGACCGTCCCGGTCGGCGGCTCGTCGCCCAGGGGCATCAGCCACCACAGCAACAGCCCGAACGCGACGAAGCCGGCGGCCGCGCCCTGGAGGGCCCGGCGCCTGCTGATACGGGAGAACACCTTGAGCATGCGCGCGATCCTGCCAGCCTGTGCGCGGTGCTGACCAGGGCGGGGCGGGGCTCGCGGCGGTAGGGCGGATCGGGGCGGAGGGAATCGACGGAGGCTGACCGGAACCGGTGAGTGGCGGCCACTAGGGTCGCCGCATGAGTTCTTCGCCCGCCGACCTGGTCCGCGAATTCCACCTGGCCTTCGGGCTCGACGCCCGCAGAACACCCACCGAGGTCGCCCCCGACCTCGCCGCCCACCGGGGCGAACTGCTCGCCGAGGAGGCCGCGGAGGTCGCCGAGGTCTCGGTGAGCGGCCCCCTCGACCGGCTGGCGCACGAGCTGGCCGACGTCGTCTACGTCGCGTACGGCACGGCCCTCGTCCACGGCGTCGACCTCGACGCGGTGATCGCAGAGATCCACCGCGCCAACATGACCAAGATCGGTCCGGACGGCGAGGTCGCCCGCCGGGCCGACGGCAAGGTGCTCAAGGGGGAGCACTACGAGGCGCCGGATGTGTCGGGAGTGCTGCGCAGGCAGGGGTGGGGCACCGGAGGGGAGTGACCGGCCTGCCGGGTGGTGGTGCCGGCCGGCTTCCGCCCGTAGAGCGGGGCGCATGAGGCACGGCGGTTCTCGGCCGCCGGAAGAGCCACTCCCTGAACCGCCTACCCTTGTCACATGAGCAGCGGTGACCGGAGCGGGGCAGTGGACGTCAAAACGTACGAAGTGCGCACTTATGGGTGCCAGATGAACGTTCACGATTCCGAGCGGCTCTCCGGTCTCCTGGAGGGTGCCGGTTATGTGCGCGCGCCCGAGGGTTCGGACGGGGACGCGGATGTCGTCGTCTTCAACACCTGCGCCGTGCGCGAGAACGCCGACAACCGGCTCTACGGCAACCTCGGCCGCCTCGCTCCGATGAAGACCAAGCGCCCCGGGATGCAGATCGCCGTCGGCGGCTGCCTCGCCCAGAAGGACCGCGACACCATCGTGAAGAAGGCGCCCTGGGTGGACGTCGTCTTCGGCACGCACAACATCGGCAAGCTGCCGGTCCTGCTGGAACGTGCGCGCGTGCAGGAGGAGGCGCAGGTCGAGATCGCGGAGTCCCTGGAGGCCTTCCCCTCGACGCTGCCGACCCGGCGTGAGAGCGCCTACGCGGCCTGGGTGTCGATCTCCGTCGGCTGCAACAACACGTGCACCTTCTGCATCGTCCCGGCGCTGCGCGGCAAGGAGAAGGACCGCCGCACCGGCGACATCCTCGCCGAGATCGAGGCCCTGGTCGGCGAGGGCGTCTCCGAGATCACGCTGCTCGGCCAGAACGTCAACGCGTACGGCTCCGACATCGGCGACCGCGAGGCCTTCAGCAAGCTGCTCCGCGCGTGTGGCGCGATCGAGGGCCTGGAGCGCGTCCGGTTCACCTCCCCGCACCCGCGCGACTTCACCGACGACGTCATCGCCGCGATGGCCGAGACGCCGAACGTGATGCCGCAGCTGCACATGCCCATGCAGTCCGGCTCCGACCCGATCCTCAAGGCCATGCGCCGGTCCTACCGCCAGGAGCGCTACCTGGGGATCATCGAAAAGGTCCGCGCGTCCATCCCGCACGCCGCCATCACCACCGACATCATCGTGGGCTTCCCCGGGGAGACCGAGGAGGACTTCGAGCAGACGATGCACGCGGTCCGGGAGGCGCGCTTCGCGCAAGCGTTTACGTTCCAGTACTCCAAGCGGCCCGGCACCCCGGCCGCGACCATGGAGAACCAGATCCCCAAGGAGGTCGTCCAGACGCGCTACATGCGTCTCGTCGCCCTCCAGGAGCAGATCTCCTGGGACGAGAACAAGAAGCAGGTCGGCCGCACCCTGGAGCTGATGGTCGCCGAGGGCGAGGGCCGCAAGGACGGCGCCACCCACCGCCTCTCCGGGCGCGCCCCGGACAACCGCCTCGTCCACTTCACCAAGCCGGACCAGGAGGTCCGCCCCGGTGACGTCGTGACGGTCGAGATCACGTACGCCGCCCCGCACCACCTCCTCGCCGAGGGCCCCACCTTGAACGTGCGCCCCACGCGCGCGGGCGACGCGTGGGAGAAGCGGAACGCGGCCGAGGCCGTCAAGCCAGCCGGCGTGATGCTGGGCCTGCCGAAGATCGGCGCACCCGCACCGCTGCCGGTCGCCACGGGGAGCGGTTGCGGCTGCGACTGAGGTTGTCGCGCCCCGCTGAGCGCGACGCCGGGTCGACGTCGAGTCGACGGCGTGGCCATGCGGACTGTCCGCCTGTCCGCGTGACGTGTCGGGGCGCCTTGTTAGTGTTCCGGCCATGCTCGTAGCCGCTGCCGTCTGCCCCTGCCCGCCGCTTCTCGTCCCCGACGTCGCCGCAGGTGCCGCGCCCGAACTGGCCGCCGCGCGGGCCGCGTGCACCGACGCACTGGGTGTGCTCGCCGCCGCGCGGCCCGACCGCCTGGTGGTCGTCGGGCCCGCCGAGCAGAGCGGGCGCGGGCCGCATCCTGAGGGCACCCGGGGTTCGTTCCGAGGCTTCGGCGTGGACCTCGACGTACGGCTGGGCGGGGACGGGAACGGGGGCAGAGGTACGGCGTCGGAGCGTGAGCTTCCGCCCTCGCTCGCCGTCGCCGCGTGGCTGCTGGAGCGGACCGGATGGTCCGACGCCCCGATCGGGGGACTCGGCGTGGGGGAACCTCTTGAGGCCGAGCGGTGTATTCAAACCGGGAGGGACATCGTCGCGCAGGCCGACCGGGTCGCGCTGCTGGTGATGGGCGACGCCAGCGCGTGCCGGACGCTGAAGGCGCCGGGCTATCTCGACGAGCGGGCGGCACCCTTCGACGCGGAGGTCGCGCGGGCGCTGGGGGCGGCGGACGTGGCGGCCGTCAAGGCGCTGGACGCCGAGCTGGCGTACGAGTTGAAGGCGTCCGGACGCGCGCCTTGGCAGGTCCTCGCGGGCGCGGCTGAGGGCGCGGACCTCGGCGGTGCGCTGCTGTACGAGGACGCGCCGTATGGGGTCGGGTACGTGGTTGCTACCTGGTCGTAGGCGCGGGCGTGTGGGGCGAGGGTGGCTTGCCCTGTGTGACGTTGCCCGTGGGTGGTCTCAGCGTCGCCGGTGGGGCGCAGGGTGGGCTGTGCGTCGCCGAGGCAGGTGCCGCGTGGCGTGCGTTACGCCCCGTGTGGCAGCGACGCGAGCACCGTAGGAAGGCGGCCCCTCTGTGGCCAGCGGGCGGGCGGGGCACGCGCCTGCACGCGGCGTCCGTGGCACCCATCCGTACGCCGTCTTCGTCGCCGTCGTCACGCAGGCCCGTAGGCCGCAGACGCGCGCGAGACGGCCGTAGCGCCCCTGAACCGCGTCCACTCGACCCTCCCTGAATTGAACGCATCTCCGATGTCCGAACCGCCCCCCACGAAACGGCGGACGGCCGTGGAGCCATACGCCCCGCGGCCGTCCGCCGATCGATGTGCAGGTGCCGTTCAGGAAGCCGGCGGGGCCGAGCCAGGCGGCGTGGTGGTGCCGCTGCCCTCCGCCCCCGTGCTCCCAGTGCTTCCCGTGTCGCCCTGGTGCGCGAGTCGGTCCATGGCGTCCTTGGCCTTGCCCGTGCCCGTCTGGATCTTGTCGCTGTACTTGCCCTTGGTTTTCTCGTCGACCATTTTCGCGGCCTTGTCCAGGCCGTTCTCGATCTTGCCTCCGTGCTGCTGCGCGAGGCCCGAGACCTTGTCCTTCGCCGGGGCGAGTTTGGCCTTGAAACTGTCCATCAGACCCATGGTTCACCTTCCCACGCGGGGCAGTTATGTGCGGGCGCCTTCACCGGCCTCGTTGTCGGCGGCGACTTCGGCGGACTGCTGCTTGGGGATCTCGACGCTGTCGACACCATCCGCGGCCTCGGCGGCTTCGACGGCCTCCGTCGCCGTCATCTCCGCCGTGTCCTCGCTCCCCGTCTCCGTCCCCGCCTCGGTCTCCGTCGCCTCGTCCGCCGCCTCAGCCGTCAGGGGCTCGGTCGTCTGCGCGTCGGCCTGTGCTTCGGCGGTTGACGCCTCCTCCGTAGCCTTCGACCTCCGAAGAAACCGGTCAAAAACGCCCATATCAACTCCATACGTTACTCGTGCGGGCGAAATCCCGCGTAGCCCGGTGCGTCCGTTTGCGTCGCCCGGGTCACCGCCTCCCGGAACCGGCGGCGGGTTACCTCGCAACGGGCAACGACCCCGCGCGCGTGCTGTCACGTAACTCGTTCGAGGCGAGGGTCCGACGTTTGCGAGACTGGGAACGTGAGCAGCGCACCCCCCGCCCCCCGAGTCATCGCCGTCGTCGGACCGACCGCGGCCGGAAAGTCCGATCTGGGCGTCTTCCTGGCCCAGCGCCTAGGTGGCGAGGTCGTCAACGCCGACTCCATGCAGCTCTACCGAGGGATGGACATCGGCACCGCCAAGCTGACGCCCGAGGAGCGCGACGGCGTCCCGCACCACCTCCTGGACATCTGGGACGTCACGGTCACGGCGTCCGTCGCCGAGTACCAGCGGCTCGCCCGTGAGCGCATCGACGCCCTGCTCGCCGAGGGACGCTGGCCGATCCTGGTCGGCGGCTCCGGGTTGTACGTGCGCGGGGCCGTCGACAACCTGGAGTTCCCCGGCACCGACCCCGAGGTCCGGGCCCGCCTGGAGGAGGAACTCGCCCTGCGCGGCTCCGGCGCCCTGCACGCCCGCCTGGCCGCCGCCGACCCCGAGGCCGCGCACGCGATCCTGCCCAGCAACGGCCGCCGTATCGTCCGGGCCCTGGAGGTGATCGAGATCACCGGCAAACCCTTCACCGCCAACCTCCCCGGACACGACTCGATCTACGACACCGTCCAGATCGGCGTCGACGTGGCGCGCCCCGAACTCGACGAGCGCATCGCGCGCCGGGTCGACCGGATGTGGAGCGCCGGGCTCGTGGACGAGGTGCGGGAGCTGGAGGCGCGCGGGCTGCGCGAGGGGGTCACGGCGTCCCGCGCGCTCGGCTATCAGCAGGTGCTCTCGGCGCTCGCGGGGGAGTGCACGGAACAAGAGGCGCGTGCGGAGACCGTGCGTGCCACCAAGCGCTTCGCGCGCCGTCAGGATTCGTGGTTCAGGCGCGATCCGCGGGTGCACTGGTTGAGTGGGGCTGCGGCGGATCTCACAGAACTTCCGCACCTGGCACTGGCGTTGGTCGAACGACCGGTCACAGCCTGATCACGTCATGGCATCGGGACGCTCCGGCCGCGGTTCGGGCCTCCGGGGGCGTGCCATCATCGAGCTTCGATCGACCAAGTGGAGTCCGAGTTGGGAGGGCGCGTGGCGATGGAGGCCGGCCCTCGCGACACCGCAGAAGGCATCGAGCAGGTCACCGCGGACCGTGGTGAACCGGAAGAGGGCGACGGCCGGCTGAGCCCGGACGGCCCGGACGAGACCCAGGGCGGTGTGACCGCCGACGGTCCTGATCCCGACGAGATGTTCGCCGGACCCGAGGTCGAGGTCGAGCTCCGCCCGCAGCGCCGTCTGCGCATCTGGCAGCTCGCCCCCATCGTGGCGCTGGCCGCGGTCGGCTCCCTGATGTTCGCCTTCCCGCTCGCCTTCGACTTCGGCGACAGTGGGGCCGTGGTCGCCATGCTCGGCCTGCTCATCTGCTCCTGCGCGGCCGGCTGGGGCACGACGGCCGCCCGCCGCGTCGGTTACACCTGGCCCGGCTTCCCGCAGCGCGGCTCCGGGCGCCGCCCGGACTGGCGTGTCGTCATCGCGTACGCCCTGGTGGTGGCCCTAGTGGTGGTCCTGGCCGTGTGGCGCGTGGCCAGGCTCCGCTAGCGGCCGAGGCCGGTCACCGGGGTCATCGGGTTGTCATAGCCACCCCGTACGATCGAGGAATGAGCACGCGGATCGCCTTCCTCAAGGGGCACGGCACCGAGAACGACTTCGTGATCGTCCCGGACCCCGAGAACGCCATCGACCTCTCCCCGGCCGCCGTGGCCGCCCTGTGCGACCGCCGCGCGGGCATCGGCGGCGACGGACTGCTGCACGTCGTGCGGTCCGCCGCGCACCCCGAGGCGCTGGACATGGCGGCCGAGGCGGAGTGGTTCATGGACTACCGCAACGGCGACGGGTCGATCGCGGAGATGTGCGGAAACGGCACGCGTGTGTTCGCCCGCTATCTCCAGCGAGCCGGGTATGTGGCCGAAGGCGACTTCGCGATCGCCACGCGCGCGGGTGTGAAGGCCATGCACATCGCCAAGGACGGTGACGTCACCACCGGCATGGGCAAGGCCCGTCTCCCCGAAGGAGACGTCACGGTGAGCGTCGGCGAGCGCAGTTGGCCCGCGCGGAACGTGAACATGGGCAACCCGCACGCGGTCACCTTCGTCGACGACCTCGCGCAGGCCGGCGACCTGTACTCCCCACCGCCCTTCAGTCCGGCCGCCGCCTACCCGGACGGGGTGAACGTGGAGTTCGTGGTCGACCGCGGCCCCGGGCACGTCGCCATGCGCGTGCACGAGCGCGGCGCCGGCGAGACCCGCTCGTGCGGCACGGGCGCGTGCGCGGTCGCCGTGGCCGCCGCCCGCAGAGACGGCGCCGACCCGGCCGTCACCGGGACGCACGCGACGTACACCGTCGATGTGCCCGGTGGAACGCTGGTGATCACCGAGCGGCCCGACGGTCAGATCGAGATGACCGGTCCCGCGGTGATCGTCGCCGAGGGCGAGATCGACGCGGAGTGGCTGGAAAACGCCATCCGCTGAATGGGTGAATCGCAGTCCTGGCCGCTCCGGACACCCTGTTCCGAAGTCTCAGGCGTCCGGCGCGGCTCGAAACCACGGCTGACCTCATATGGCGTGGCGCAAAACCGTAAACCTGCCGACCTTCGCTCGAATGGGTGATCCGTTTCACGCTCGGCGAGAGGCGGTCAGTCGCACGTGGTGGGCTCGGTAGCATCAAGCACCGGCCCGGACGGGGGATCGTCACCATCCCCTGAGCCGAGTACGCCATGGGGCACCCGTCCGCCGGTCAAGCAGCCGGAGGTGCCCATGAGTGCGGAGGCCACGAACCCTGCGACCCCAGGCCCTGTGACCAACACAGTGCCCCGCAGGAAGGCCCGCCCCCGGATCGACCTGCGCCGGCTCGGCCGGGCCGCCCTGCTCGGCCCCACCGCGCGCGACCGGCTGCCCGACGCCATCGGCCATGTCGCGGAGGCGCATCGCGCCCACTATCCCGACGCCGACCTCGAACCGCTGCGCCGCGCCTGGGTCCTGGCCGAGTCCTCGCACCGCGGCCAGATGCGCAAGAGCGGCGAGCCGTACATCACGCACCCCCTCGCCGTGACCCTGATCCTCGCCGAACTCGGCGCCGAGACAACGACGTTGACGGCCTCTCTGCTCCACGACACCGTCGAGGACACGGAAGTGACCCTCGATCAGGTCGGCGAGGAGTTCGGCGCCGAGGTGCGTTATCTCGTCGACGGCGTGACGAAGTTGGAGAAGGTCGACTACGGGGCCGCGGCCGAGCCGGAGACCTTCCGCAAGATGCTCGTCGCCACCGGCAGCGACGTCCGCGTGATGTCGATCAAACTCGCCGACCGGCTGCACAACATGCGCACCCTGGGCGTGATGCGCCCCGAGAAGCAGGCCCGCATCGCCAAGGTCACCCGGGACGTCCTCATCCCGCTCGCCGAACGGCTCGGCGTCCAGGCGCTCAAGACCGAACTGGAAGACCTGGTCTTCGCGATCCTCCACCCCGAGGAGTACGACCACACACGCGAGTTGATCGTCGACAACGCCTCCCGCACGGACGATCCGCTCGCCGAGGTCACCGACGAGGTGCGCACCGTCCTGCGCGACGCCGGCATCCAGGCCGAAGTCCTCATCCGGCCACGGCACTTCGTCTCCGTGCACCGCGTCGCCCGCAAGCGCGGCCGACTGCGCGGCGCCGACTTCGGCCGCCTCCTGGTGCTCGTGAACGAGGACGCGGACTGTTACGGCGTCCTCGGTGAACTGCACACCTGCCTGAAGCCCGTCGTCTCGGAGTTCAAGGACTTCATCGCCGTACCCAAGTTCAACCTGTACCAGTCGCTGCACACCGCCGTCGCCCACGCGGACGGCCAGGTCGTCGAAGTCCTCATCCGCACCCACCAGATGCACAAGGTCGCCGAGGCCGGCGTCATCGCGCTCGGCAATCCCTACGCTCCTCCTTCGGAGGAGCAGCAGGCCGCGAACGACGGTGAGCGCGCCGACCCCACCCGGCCCGGCTGGCTCTCCCGCCTCCTCGACTGGCAGGAGGGCGCGCCCGACCCCGACACCTTCTGGTCGACGCTCCGCGAGGACCTCGCCCAGGACCGAGAGATCACCGTGTACCGGCAAGGCGGCGGCACGTTGGGCCTGCCCGACGGCGCGACCTGTGTGGACGCCGCGTACGCGCAGTACGGCGAGGATGCCCACGCCTGCATCGGCGCCCGCGTCAACGGCCGTCTGGCGACCCTCAGCACGGCCCTGAAGGACGGCGACACCGTCCAGCTCCTCATGGGCCAGGACCCGGCCTCCGAGCCCTCCAGGGAGTGGCTGGAGCACGCGCACACGCCCGCCGCCCGGATCGCCATCCAGCGGTGGATCGCGGCGCATCCCGGAAGCGGCGACGGAGCGGGCGCGGAGGCGGACGCCGGGGCGCAGAGCGTCCGCTCGGCGCCCCCCGCCTCCGAAGACACCCCGGACACCACCACCCCAAGCCCCGCCACCCCCGTCGTGGACCAGCCCGGCGCGACCGTACGGCTCGCGGGCTGCTGCACGCCCGTACCGCCCGACGAGGTCACCGGGTTCTCGGTACGCGGCGGGGTCGTGACCGTCCACCGTGTGGAGTGCAGCGCGGTGGCGCACATGAAGAGCGTGGGGCGCGCGGAGGTCGGAGTGCGCTGGGGCGACACCACCGAGTGCCGGGTCACGCTGGTAGCCGAATCGTTCGGCCGCCCGCATCTGCTCGCCGACCTCACCGAGGCGATCGCCCTGGAGGGCGCGGAAATCGTCTCGGCGACCGTCGAACCCCCGACCCAGCAACGCGTCCGACACACCTACACGCTCCAACTCCCGGACGCCGCCCACCTCCTGACCCTCATGCGGGCGATGCGCAACGTACCGGGCGTCTACGACGTGAGCCGCGCGCAGCACCACAACACGACGGCCCTCTGAGGCGGGCGCGGGCCCTCTGGGACACGCGTCCGCCCTGAGCGCCCCCGGCGCACCGGGACACACGCCGGCCCACGCCCCCCGGTGCACCGAGCGCCCCGTAGGCCCTCGGGAGACCCCGTTCGAGTGGGCCGGGCGCGAGTCGTCGCCGTGGGGCACGCGCGCGCTGGTAGCGGTGGTGCATGCTGCTCACCCCTCGCACCGGCACGACCGGCATCGGCATCTCCCGCACCGGCTCCGGTGATCCGGCTTCCCGGCCGCGCACCAGGAACTCCCGACGGCTGAAGGCGGCGCTGCTCGCCTCCGCCGTGTCCGTCTGTCTCGTCGCCGCGAGCGCTCCGCCCACGCCCCTGGGCGTCGGTGACCGTCTCTTCCCAAAGCTGGGCAACCCGGGCTACGACGTGGCGTCGTACGACCTCTCCTTCACGTATCCCGGCAGTAACAGCAAGCCGCTCCAGGCCGTCACCACCATCGACGCGTGGACGACCGAGACGCTGGACCGGATCAACCTCGACTTCGCGCACGGCACCGTGGACTCGGTCGAGGTCGACGGGCGGCCGGCTACCTTCGCCAGTGCCGGCGAGGACCTGGTCGTGACTCCGGAGAGGCCGATTTCCGAGGGGAGCTGGACGCGGATCACCGTCCGGCACACCAGCGACCCCGTGTCCGCCAAGGGCCAGGACGGCGGCTGGGTGCGCACCAAGGACGGGCTCGCCATGGCCAACCAGGCCGACGCCGCGCACCTGGTGTTCCCGTGCAACGACCATCCCTCCGACAAGGCGATGTTCACCATCAGGGTCACCGCCCCCAACGCCTACACGGCCGTCGCCAACGGGCTGCCGGCCGGCGTCGACAAGGTCGGCGGGAACACCACCTGGACGTACCGCACCCAGCACCCCATGGCCACCGAACTCGCCCAGGTGTCCATCGGCCGTTCCGCCGTGCTGCACCGCACCGGACCGCACGACCTGCCGATGCGCGACGTCGTGCCCGCCGCGGACCGCGCGAAGCTCGAACCGTGGCTCAAGAAGACCCCCGACCAGATCGCCTGGATGGAGAGCAAGGTCGGCCGGTACCCCTTCGAGACGTACGGGCTGCTCATGGCCGACGCGTCCACCGGCTTCGAACTCGAGACACAGACGATCTCTCTCTTCGAGAGAGATCTCTTCACCGAGCCCGCCTACCCCAAGTGGTATGTCGAGTCGATCATGGTGCACGAGCTGTCCCATCAGTGGTTCGGGGACAGCGTCAGCCCCCGCACCTGGTCCGACCTGTGGCTCAACGAAGGACACGCCACCTGGTACGAGGAGCTGTACGCGGAGGAGAAGGCGCACAGGCCGATGGAGACGCGCATGAAGGCGGCCTACGCGGCCTCCGACCGCTGGCGCGCCGCCGGTGGGCCGCCCGCACGCCCCAAGGCGCCCGCGCCCGGCCAGAAGATCAGCATCTTCCGCCCCAACGTCTACGACGGCGCCGCCCTGGCCCTGTACGCACTGCGCCAGGAGATCGGCCGCCCGGCCTTCGAACGCCTGGAGCGCTCGTGGGTCCACATCCACCACGACGGCACCGCCACCACGGCGGACTTCGAGGAACTCGCCTCCGCGATCTCCGGCCGCGACCTGAGCGACTTCTTCAAGGGCTGGCTCTACGGCGAGAAGACCCCGCCGATGCCGGGTCACCCGGACTGGAAGTCGCAGGCACCCGTGAAGTAAGGCGGTGACGGGGCAATAAATAAGGCAGTGACGCGGCGATCCGTGCCGTGCGACCATCGTCAGGTCGGCGGCGCGGGTCACCGGGGACACACCCGGCAGCCACCGGGAATCTCCGGAGGCGCTCGCACGTTATGACCTTCGCAGGACTCCCATCGACGTAAGGACCCAATGACCTCCTCTTCTTCCCCTTCCCAGGACACTGAGCGCCTCGCGAACGCCTACCCCGAAGGTCTTCGGGCCGATGCCCTGATGGAAGAGGACGTCGCCTGGAGCCACGAGATCGACGGAGACCGGGACGGCGCCCAGTTCGACCGCTCCGAGCGCGCGGCCCTGCGCCGCGTGGCAGGCCTCTCCACGGAGCTCGAGGACGTCACCGAGGTCGAGTACCGACAGCTCCGCCTGGAGCGCGTCGTACTCGTCGGCGTCTGGACCACGGGAACGGCCCAGGACGCGGACAACTCGCTCGCCGAGCTGGCCGCCCTCGCGGAGACTGCGGGCGCGCTCGTCCTCGACGGTGTCGTCCAGCGCCGCGACAAGCCGGACGCGGCCACCTACATCGGTTCGGGCAAGGCGAACGAACTGCGGGACATCGTCCTGGAGACCGGCGCCGACACCGTCATCTGCGACGGTGAGCTCAGCCCGGGCCAGCTGATCCACCTCGAAGACGTCGTCAAGGTCAAGGTCATCGACCGTACGGCCCTGATCCTCGACATCTTCGCCCAGCATGCCAAGTCCCGAGAGGGCAAGGCGCAGGTCGCGCTCGCGCAGATGCAGTACATGCTGCCGAGGCTCCGTGGCTGGGGTCAGTCGCTGTCCCGTCAGATGGGCGGCGGCTCGGGCGGCGGCCTCGCCACCCGTGGTCCCGGTGAGACCAAGATCGAGACGGACCGGCGTCGTATCCGCGAGAAGATGGCGAAGATGCGCCGGGAGATCGCGGCCATGAAGACGGGCCGCGACATCAAGCGCCAGGAACGCCGTCGCCACAAGGTGCCCTCGGTCGCGATCGCCGGTTACACCAACGCAGGCAAGTCGTCTCTGCTCAACCGCCTCACGGGCGCGGGCGTGCTGGTCGAGAACGCGCTGTTCGCGACCCTCGACCCGACCGTGCGCCGGGCCGAGACCCCGGGCGGACGGCTGTACACGCTGGTCGACACCGTCGGATTCGTCCGGCACCTGCCGCACCACCTGGTCGAGGCCTTCCGTTCCACGATGGAGGAGGTCGGCGACGCCGACCTGATCCTGCACGTGGTGGACGGTTCGCACCCGGTCCCGGAGGAGCAGCTGGCTGCCGTACGCGAGGTGATCCGGGATGTCGGCGCCACGAAGGTGCCCGAGATCGTCGTGATCAACAAGGCGGACGCGGCGGACCCGTTGACGCTCCAGCGGCTGATGCGGAACGAGAAGCGTTCCATCGCGGTCTCGGCCCGCACCGGCCAGGGCTTCGACGAGCTGCTCGCGCTCATCGACAGCGAACTGCCGCGCCCCTCGGTCGAGATCGAGGCGCTCGTGCCGTACACCCACGGCAAGCTGGTCGCCCGCGCCCACTCCGAGGGCGAGGTGATCTCCGAGGAGCACACCCCGGAGGGCACCCAGCTCAAGGTGCGGGTGCACGAGGAACTGGCGGCGGATCTCGCGCCGTACGTCCCGGCACCGCTGGCCTGACCGGCCGTAGCAAAGGCTGTTGAGCAGGCCGTGGAAACGCGGTCGTAGAACAGCCCGAAGGCCCGCCTCCATGTTTTCCCGGGGGCGGGCCTTCGGCGTGCGCGCGTGTGTGCGGGTCACTGACCGCCGTACGTCTTGCTCATGTTCTCGTAGAGCAACTCGGCGGTGGTGCCGAGTTGGGGGCCCGCGAGCCAGGTGTTGTCGGACGGGCCGATCGAGGTGTTGGAGACCAGCTCGGTCTTGCCGTTCACCACGCGGAACCAGCCGCCGCCGGACGAACCGCCGGTCATGGTGCAGCCGATGCGGTACATCGTCGGCAGGGTGGTGCTGAGCGACAACCGGCCCGGCCGGTCCAGGCACTTGAACATCTTCAGACCGCTGTACGGCGGCGCGGCCGGGTAGCCCCAGGCGCCCATCGAGCCGACCTCGGTCGCGGAGGGCGCCGAGAAGTCGACGTCGAGCGCGGCGCCGACCGTCTCCTCAAGGGACTTGGAACCGGACTGCGGCTTCACATGGAGGATGGCGTAGTCGTACGCGGCACCCGCGCCGCCCGTCTCCGAGCCGCCCTGGATCCACTGGTTCGAGGTCGAGGCCCAGTCCGCCCACCACTGGCCGTAGGGAGCGATTTCCGACGCTGAGGCGTTGCTCAGTTGGGACGCGGACTCACCGAGGTCGTTGTACGAGGGCACGAACTCGATGTTGCGGTACCAGCCGCCGTCCTTGCCCGCGTGGACGCAATGGCCCGCCGTCCAGACGAGGTTGGACTTGCCGGGGTGGTTGACGTCCTTGACGACTGTGCCGGAGCAGACCATCGAACCCTCGGGGGAGTCGAAGAAGACCTTCCCGACCGGGGCCGCGTTCTGGTGGTACGGCGTCTTCTCGGCCGCGGCCTCGACGGGCGCCGGGTCCGGGTCGCTGACGCCCTGGTCGGCGGCGGCGTCCTTCGTGGAGACCGTCTTGTTGGCCTCCTCGGCGGACCGCATCCGCTCGGGCTTCCACAGCCCCTTGATCACAGGGTTGACGAAGTCCTTGGCCTCACTGAGCCACTTGTCCTTGTCCCAGTTCTTCCAGCCGCCGTCCGCCCACTTGTCCACGTCGACGCCGTGCTCCTTGAGCTTGTCGGCGACGGACGACGGAATCCGGACCTTGTCCTGGCCGGAGGCCTGAGTCGCGGTGGCGGCGGGCTTGTCGCTCGATGAGTCGCCGCCGTTGCAGGCGGTCGCGGTGAGCGACAGGGCCGCGACGAGACAGGCGGCGGCCAGGCCGGTGCGCCGCCCGCGCCGAGACGATGCGGGCGTACGTGTGGAACGCATGGTGCGATAACCCCCGTGGAAACTGCTGATCTTCTACTACCGATCGCGTACTACTGACCGTGTACTGCTGATCGTTCTACGACACCCCACTATGCCCGGGGAGTTGGGGACGAACGCCGGTGAGGCGGTGAGGTTCCTGTGAGACACCCCGCCGACGTCTGTCCCCCGACTGTGCCTGCCGCTGCTCCTACTGCCCGGCGAACTTCTTGCTGACCGAGTCGTACACACCCTTGGCAACATCACCCAGCCGCGGACCCGCGAGCCAACCCGAAGTCACCGGGCCGATCGAGGTGTTGGACACCAGCGTCGGTTTGCCGTCGGTGCCCGTCTCCACCCAGCCGCCGCCGGACGAACCGCCGGTCATGCTGCAGCCGATGCGGTACATCGTCGGGTCCGAGGCGTTGATCGACAGCCGCCCCGGCTTGTCCGTGCACTGGTACAGCGTCGAACCGTCGTACGGCTTCGCCTCGGGGTAGCCGGTCGCGGTGATGCTGGACACCTTCGGAACGGCCGGCGCGTTGAAGTCCACCGGCAGTGCCGAACCGACTGTCTCCTCAAGGGACTTGCCCCCGTTGCCCTTCTCGGGCGTCACATGGATCACGGCGTAGTCGTACGACGAACCCTGCCCGCCCGTCTCGCCGCCCTGGTCGATCCACTGCTGCGAGGTCCGCGCCCAGTCGCCCCACCAGACACCGTACGGAGCGACCTGGTCCCGGGTCTCGCTCTCCAACTGCGCTGCCGTCCGGCCCGCGTTGTTGTACGACGGCACGAACGCGATGTTGCGGTACCAGCCGCCCTTCTTGCCGGCGTGGACGCAATGGCCCGCCGTCCACACCAGGTTGGACTTGCCCGGGTGCGCCGGGTCCTCCACGACCGTCGCCGAGCAGACCATGGTGCCCTCGGGGGAGTCGAAGAACACCTTGCCCGCCGTCGCCGCGTTGGCGTGGTACGTAGGCGACACGGCCTTCGCGTCCACCACCGTGGGCGTCGGGTCGGTCACACCCTGGTCACCGGAGATGTCGTTGGTGTCGACGCCCGTGTCCGGGTCGTTGGCGTCCCGCATCCGGCCGGAACTCCACAGCCCCTTGATGATCGGGTTGATGTAGTCGTCGGCCTCGCGCAGCCAGTCGTCCCTGTTCCAGTTCTTCCAGGCGCCCTTCTTCCACTTGTCGATGTCGATCCCGTGCTCTTTGAGCTTGTCCCTGATGTCGTCCGGGATCTTGATCTTGCCGTCACCGGTGTCACTGCTGGTGGCGGACGCGGTGGGCTTGCCATCGGCCTTCGTGCCACTGGAACCGCACGCTGTCGCGGTGAGCACGAGCGCCGAGGCGACGGCAACTGCGGCCAGCGCGGGGGAGGTTCCGCGACGCGCGCCCCTCCCACGACGGGCGGTGAAGGACGGCCGTATCGATCGCATGGTCTTGACTCCCCCTGGGTGAACGGATGGTGCGCCACGGCTGTGATCTCAGCCGGAACTCATGGTGAGTTCACGCGGAACTCACGGCCTTCGGGAACGGCACCACACACTATGCGCTCGCTGTGGGGGGCTTCCCACGGAACGGCAACGGTTCCGTCACGGCAAGGATCTTGAGGCGACCCGTAACCCCGTGGGCGGTGTGGGGTTGGTAGCCACGGGGAGCTTGCTGTCGATGCGCGGTTCCCTGCGCCCGTCTGGGCGGGCTCCGCGGTGTGTCTGCGGTGGTGGGTTGGGGGTCCAGGAGGGGTGGCTTGGGGCGTTGGTCGGTGGGCGGGCAGTACGAGGGGCCCCTGGGGCGTCAGTTGGGGTGCGGGCGGTAGGCGAGTGCCCTGCGGAAGTGCATCGGTACGTCGGCTGGCCCGCACTGGTACGGCCCGCGCCGGTACGTCGACCGGTCGTCGCCGGTACGTCCAGGTGACCGCTCCGGAGAACGTAGCGCCGCCGGACACCAACTCGGGTGACCTGGAGCACCAGTTGCAGAGCAGCCAAGCTCAACGCCCGTCAGAACACCGGGTCTTGACCCCACATGATTCCCACTCCGAAACACCTCCCGAGGAACAGTCTTGAATTCCACACCCACCTCTGACGGTCACTCCCACGAGGCGAGCCTTCGACACACGCAGACCCTGACGGCGTCGTCGTCCGAGTCCGTTCCCCGGCAGCAGCCCCGGAGCCCAGAAGTAGGTCAGCCGCGAGGCACAACCGCCGACCTCCTGGAGCACCCCGACCCGCACACCGCCGCCCAGACCGCAGCCGTCGAGAACCTCCTGCGTTGCTGGGTACGAGAAACGAACCTCCCCGCCCCCGCCAACGGCACCCTCCACATCCCCCTCCCCGCCAGCGGCACAGCCCTGCACGCTCAGGTCCACTACTGGTCCCCGACGGGCTGGCACCGCTTCGGCCTTCCGTATCTGTCCGAAGCTCCTCACGGCGCACCACCTGCCGACGCGGTGACGGTCGCGGCACTGCTCGCCAGGGAGGCGGTTGTGCGCGACGGCGGCTCAGCAACGGGTGCTGATACAGCGGCCGTTGCCTCTGCGGGAGCGGTGTCGCAGGGGGGCGGCCGTGTTGCCGGGGGCGCCGACGTATCGGCAATTCCCGGCGCCACCTCGGTTTCGGCGGTTCCCGGCGTCCTCCCGGTCGTTGACGAGGCGGTGACAGCGGCAGCGACAAGGTCACCCGCAACCGCAACGGCGACCGAAACCGTGACCGACCTGGTGGCCCGCGTAGCCGACTCCGTCCGCCGTACCGTCACCTTCATCACCGACCGCCGCGCACACCCGGCCGACGGCCCCGATCTCTTCCTCGCCGCCGAACAGGCACTTCTGCTCGGTCACCCGTTGCACCCGACCCCGAAGAGCCGCGAGGGCCTCTCGGAGGCCGAAGCCCGCCTGTACTCACCGGAGTTGCGCGGCTCCTTCCCGCTGCGCTGGCTCGCTGTCGCCCCTTCCGTACTCGCCACCGACTCGGCGTGGACCGAACGCGGCCGACCTGTCCCCGCCGCTCACCTCACGGCCCGACTCGCCGGCCCCGAACTGCCGTTGCCCGAGGGCCATGCCGCTCTTCCCCTGCATCCCTGGCAGTGGCGCGAGATCCAACACCGTGCGGATATCGCAGCCTTGCTCGACGCCGGTCTGATCCAGGACCTCGGCACCCATGGCGCCCCGTGGCACCCCACCTCCTCCGTACGAACCGTTCACCAATCCGGCGCCCCCGCCATGCTCAAGCTGTCTCTGGGCCTCCGCATCACCAACTCCCGCCGTGAGAACCTCCGCAAGGAACTCCACCGAGGCGTCGAGGTACACCGCCTGCTACGCACCGGCCTGTCCCGGCACTGGCACGCCGCCCACCCGGGCTTCGACATCGTCCGCGACCCGGCGTGGCTGGCCGTCGACGCGTTGGACGAGTGCGGCGCCGACCCGGGAGAGAGCGGTGCTGACCGTGTCGGCCGTGGCGAGCGGGGTGCCCGCGTGCCCTTGGCCGGAATCGACGTGGTGATCCGGCACAACCCGTTCAGCGTGTCCGACGACGTGTGCTGCATCGCCGGGCTCGTCTCACTCCGGCCGTACACCGTGCGGAGCGCCACCGTCGTCGGACCGGCGGCAACCTCGCACACCAGCCACTCCGAGTCCGGCGCACCGCTGTTGCGGTCCCGTCTGGCCGAGGTCGTCACGGACCTCGCCGCGCGGACCGGCCGGTCGCGTGGCGCAGTCGCTGCCGAGTGGTTCCTGCGCTACCTGGAGCAGGTCGTCCGTCCCGTGCTGTGGCTGGACAGTGAGGCGGGGATCGCCCTGGAGGCGCACCAGCAGAACACCCTGCTTCTGCTGGACGGCGAAGGCTGGCCCGTGGGTGGCCGCTACCGCGACAACCAGGGCTACTACTTCCGCGCATCCCGACGCGCGGAACTCGACGCCCGGCTGCCCGGCATCGGCGAACACAGCGACACCTTCGTCTCCGACGAGGTCACCGACGAACGCTTCGCGTACTACCTCGCGATCAACAACGTGCTCGGTCTCATCGGGGCGTTCGGTTCGCAACGTCTCGCCGACGAACGGCTGTTGCTCTCCGCCTTCCGTCGCTTCCTCGGCGACGTGGCCTCGGGTCCTGCCCGGCTGCGCACCTCCCTGCCGGCCCGCCTGCTCGACTCACCCGTCCTGCGCTGCAAGGCCAACCTGCTGACCCGGCTGCACGGCCTCGACGAACTCATCGGCCCGGTCGACACCCAGTCCGTTTACGTCACCATCGCCAACCCCCTTCGTTCCTGACCGTCACCGGCTCCGAACGCCACCAGCTTCTCCCGACTTCGATCACCACCGGCCCTCTTCAACCCCGACCATCGCCAATCAACCCCGACCACCACCAACTCCTTTCGCCCCTGAGGAACATGACCCACCCCATCTCCAGAGAGGAGTGCCGCCGTGCCTCCCACCGATGCGAGCGCCGACACCGCGACTGTCCCTGGCTCCAACCTGGGCGTCAGCGCGAGTGCGAGCCAGAGCCCAGGCACGGACGGGGAGGACACCCTCGACCTACGTCTGCCCGAGGAGTTCATCGTGCTCTGGGCCGAGGCGGACGCAGCCGACGTGGTAGCTCAGTGCGCGGTTGCACCCCGTGCGGCAGCCCATGACGCGGTAGACCACCACGCATCCGCCCCCGATACAGCCGGCCCCGACGAGGCCGACACCATCGGCCTGGGGAACCCGCCTGAGGGCACGGAAGGCACGGCCCAACCCAACTCCGCCGTCCCGCCCGACGTAGACGCCCCGCCTACCTCTGACATCTCGCCCAACTCCTATATCCCGCCCGGCGACGACCTCCTCGACCGCGTCGCCGACTGGGGGCCGACCCACACCCCCGCAGGCACCTTCCACCTCCTCCCCGTCCATATCGATCGCGACCTTCCGCTGATCAACCGCTGGATGAACGACCCTGCTGTCGCAGAGTTCTGGGAACTGGCCGGCCCTCAGGCGCTGACCGAGGACCACCTGCGCGCCCAACTCGCCGGCGACGGACGCAGCGTTCCCTGTCTCGGCGTGCTGGACGGCACCCCGATGAGTTACTGGGAGATCTACCGGGCTGACCTCGACCCACTGGCCCGCCACTACCCCGCCCGACCGCACGACACCGGCATCCACCTCCTCGTCGGTAACGTCGCCGACCGAGGACGAGGGCTGGGCGGCACTCTCCTCCGGGCCGTTGCCGATCTCGTACTCGACAAGCGCTCCACCTGCGCCCGCATCGTCGCGGAACCCGACATTCGCAACACCCCTTCCGTAGCCGCTTTCCTGGGCGCCGGTTTCCGGTTCTCCGCCGAGGTCGACCTGCCCGCAAAGCGGGCCGCCCTCATGGTCCGAGACCGTTCACTGCGCGATCTGCTGTAACGCCACGGTGCAGCGCCATCACTTTTGGTACACCGCTCGGCTCGATCCGGTTCCCACTTCCTCGAATTGGATTCCGGACGTCGTCGCCTCGGCCTCCGTGCCCCAACCCCCGGCCCCACCGACCGAATCCGACCGCTCCCACCCCGAACGGACCGGATCCTCGAAGAATCCGGGATCACCCTGCCGAACCAATCCGAGCCACCGAACCAATCCGACCTCACCCCCAACAACCCGAGCCACCGCGAACCAAGCCAGCCCCCGACCGAAGCAAAACAACCCCAATTTCCCCCCGCCCGTCCGCCGCGAACCAACCCCCTCCGCCCCAAACCCATCTCCACCCGACCCGACCCGATCCCACCCGAACAAAACCCACCCCCATCCAAAAGCCCCCGGTCTTGATCAACCCCCTGCCCCCAGCCTTGATCGCCCGGCTGTCAGTCCCGCCCCGTAGGCTGGTCGCGCTATGACGAAGCCCTCACTCCCTGAACTCCTGCATGCTGCCGTCACTGCCGTCGGCGGTTCGGAGCGCCCCGGCCAGGTGACCATGGCCGAAGCCGTCGCGGAGGCGATCGACGACGGCTCCCATCTGCTGGTCCAGGCCGGCACCGGCACCGGAAAGTCGCTCGGCTACCTCGTGCCCGCGCTCGCGCACGGGGAGCGTGTGGTCGTAGCGACCGCCACGCTCGCGCTCCAGCGCCAGCTGGTGGAGCGCGACCTGCCGCGCACGGTCGACGCGCTGCATCCGCTGCTGCGCCGCCGCCCCCAGTACGCGATGCTCAAGGGCCGGTCGAACTACCTGTGTCTGCACCGGCTCCACGAGGGCATGCCGCAGGACGAGGAGGAGGGCCTCTTCGACCAGTTCGAGGCGGCCGCCCCCACCAGCAAGCTGGGCCAGGACCTGCTGCGGCTCCGCGACTGGACGGACGAGACCAAGACCGGCGATCGGGACGACCTCACACCCGGAGTCTCCGACCGGGCGTGGGCGCAGATTTCGGTGTCCTCCCGTGAGTGCCTGGGCGCCCAGAAGTGCGCTTACGGGGCGGAGTGTTTCGCAGAGGCGGCCCGCGAGCGCGCCAAGCTCGCCGAGGTCGTCGTCACGAACCACGCGCTGCTCGCGATCGACGCCATCGAAGGCGCCTCCGTCCTCCCCCAGCACGAGGTGCTGATCGTCGACGAGGCCCATGAACTGGTCTCGCGGGTCACCGGAGTGGCCACCGGCGAGCTCACCCCGGGTCAGGTCAACCGCGCGGTGCGCCGGGCCGCGAAGCTGGTCAACGAGAAGTCCGCCGACCAGCTCCAGACCGCCGCCGAGGGCTTCGAGCGGCTGATGGAGCTCGCTCTGCCGGGCCGCCTGGAGGAGGTCCCGGAGGACCTCGGTTACGCGCTCATGGCGCTGCGCGACGCCTGCCGTACGGTGATCTCCGGGATCGGTGCCACCCGCGACAAGTCCGTGCAGGACGAGGACGCGGTCCGTAAGCAGGCGCTGGCCTCCGTGGAGAGCGTGCACGACGTGGCGGAGCGGATCACCAACGGCTCCGAGTGGGACGTCGTCTGGTACGAACGCCACGACCGCTTCGGCGCCTCCCTGCGCGTCGCCCCCATGTCCGTGTCGGGCCTGCTGAGGGAGAAGCTCTTCACGGACCGCTCGGTGACCCTGACCTCGGCGACACTGAAGCTCGGCGGCGACTTCAACGGCGTAGGGGCCTCCCTGGGCCTCGCCCCCGAGGGCACCGCGGGCGACGACCTGCCGCAGTGGAAGGGCGTCGACGTGGGCTCGCCTTTCGACTACCCGAAGCAGGGAATCCTGTACGTCGCCAAACACCTGGCACGCCCCGCGCGGGACGGCGATCGCGCCGACATGCTGGACGAGTTGACGGAGCTGATCCAGGCGGCCGGCGGTCGCACCCTGGGCCTCTTCTCCTCGATGCGGGGTGCCCAACTCGCCGCCGAGGAGCTGCGCTCCCGCGTCCCCGAGTACCCGATCCTGCTCCAGGGCGAGGAGACGCTCGGCGAGCTGATCAAGAACTTCGCGGCCGACCCGAAGACCTGTCTCTTCGGCACGTTGTCCCTCTGGCAGGGCGTCGACGTCCCCGGAGCCAGCTGCCAGCTGGTCGTCATGGACAAGATCCCGTTCCCGCGCCCGGACGACCCGCTGATGAGCGCCCGCCAGAAGGCGGTTGAGGACGCGGGAGGCAACGGCTTCATGGCCGTGGCCGCCACGCATGCGGCGCTCCTCATGGCCCAGGGCGCCGGCCGTCTCGTCCGCGCGTCGGGCGACCGAGGTGTGGTCGCCATCCTCGATCAGCGGCTGGCCACCGCCCGCTACGGCAGCTATCTCAAGGCGTCACTGCCCGACTTCTGGTACACCACGGACCGCAACCAGGCCCGGAGGTCGTTGGCCGCGATCGATGCGAAGGCGAAGCAGGAGGAAGCCGAATCGGAGTGAACCGGGACGGTGTCGGCCCGGCGCGCCGGGCC
>NZ_JBHXME010000034.1:0-68692 GCF_042721125.1 Streptomyces sp. NPDC058469 | reverse complement strand
GGCGTACGACGAGAAGCGTTGGCTGCCTTCGACGACCAGCTCACGCCCCGGGACCGCCGAGGTCACGTGGAAACCGGCGAACGTCGAACCCTCGGCGAGGGGCCGGGGTCCGGAGGTCTCGCGGTCGGCGGCGCGGACCAGGTGTGCGTACAGGGTCGCCCGCGCGGAGGAGTGGCCCATCACCTGGCTCAGGCCGCGCCACACGGCGTCGGGCTCCGCCGCGACGACCGTGGTCTGTTCGCCGACACAGGGCAACGCGGCAATCTCCATCAGGACCTCCATGACGTAGGACCCGTCCCCCTCGCTACGACTGTCCCACAGTGCGGCCGGAGGCTCTCACTCCGCCGTCTTCCGCGCCAGCGCGTTGTTCCCTATCGAGTTGTGCACGCTGAAGCTCACCGCGTCCGAGCGGTAGCGGTCGTCCGACCACTCAACAGGGCGTCCCTCGCGGGTGGTTGTCACCCGGCGGACCCGGAGCAGCGGGCTGGTCCGGCGGATGCCGAGCAGCTCCGCGTCCTGCGCGCCCGCCGCGACCGCGTCGATGACGTGCTCGCCGTAGGCGAAGACCAACCCCGTGTCGTCGTACAGGCGTTGGGTCACCGAAGGGCACTCCGGCTCGATCGCCTCGACGGCGGGGGAGATCCAGTCGGCGTACACCGTCCGCTCCAGGAGGACCGGCTCGCCGTCCAGGCCGCGGACCCGCAGTACGTGCAACACCGGTGTCTTCTCCGGGAGTTGGAGGCGTACGGCGTCCTCGGCCGTGGCCGGGCGGTACTCCTGCGTGACCACGTGCCCGGTCGCCTCGCGGTCCATCGCGCGCGCCCACTCGGCGAAGCTGCGCAGTTCGGAGAAGCTCTGGCTGCGGCGGCTGGCCAGGACCACCCGGCGGGCACCCTGACGGGAGCCGATCAGCCCCTCGGCGGTGAGGGCCGCGACGGCCTGGCGGACCGTGCCGCGCGAGACGCCGTACTGCGCCGCGAGGTCCGTCTCCGCGGGCAGCAGGCTGCCGACTGTGTACTCCTCGCGGTCGATGGCCCTGCGCAGCTCGTCGGCGATCTCCTCGTGTCGCGCCGTCATGCTTCCCCTCCGAATTGACCACTGTGCACAGCGTGAGCAGCGTAGTCGAGTTCCCTTGGTGATCCGTGTCAGCCAGGAGTGTGCAGGGAATAAGGGGTCACGGTTTCGCCAATGTTTACGAACAAGACACCATCGGCGGGCGTACTGAGGCCAACTTGTTCAGACAAGTTCTCCGCTCTGCTCAAACCCTCGTGCGCACCCCTGGAGAGACCGTGACCGTGTCCCCGCCGAGAAACGCCGTCCTGGGTGGATCCCTCGCCGTCGTCGCCGCGCTCGCCCTCAGCGCCTGCGGCGCCGCTCCCACCAACTCGTCGACCACCGCCGACGGCAAGAACGCCGCCACCGCCACCTCCGTCGCCGACCTCGGCGGCATGGACGCCCTCGTGAAGGCGGCCAAGAAGGAGGGCACGCTGCACGCCATCGCGCTGCCCCGCGACTGGGCCAACTACGGCGCCCTCATCGACGGTTTCACCAAGAAGTACGGCATCAAGATCACGGACGAGAACCCGGACGGCTCCAGCCAGGACGAGATCAACGCCGTGACCTCCCGCAAGGGCCAGGACCGTGCGCCCGACGTCCTCGACCTCGGCAGCTCCTTCGCGCTGAGCGCCGCCCAGCAGGGCCTGCTCGCGCCGTACAAGGTCGCCTCCTTCGACCAGATCCCCGCGGGCCAGAAGGACCCGAAGGGGCAGTGGTTCAACGACTACGGCGGCTACATCTCCATCGGCTGCGACGCGAAGCGCGTGAAGACCTGTCCGACCACGTTCGCGGACCTGCTGAAGCCGCAGTACAAGGGCCAGGTCGCCCTCAACGGCAACCCCACCAAGTCGGGTTCGGCCTTCGGCGGCGTGTACGCGGCGGCGCTCGCCAACAAGGGGTCCTTCGACGACATCCAGCCGGGTCTCGACTTCTTCAACAAGCTGAAGAAGAACGGCAATTACACCCCCGTCGAGTCCACCCCGGCCACCGTCGAGAAGGGCGAGACGCCCATCTCCATCGACTGGGACTACCTCAACGCCGGTTACGCCGACGAGTTCAAGTCGAAGGGCGTCGACTGGAAGGTCACCATCCCGAGCGACGGCCAGTACGCGCAGTACTACTCGCAGGCCATCAACAAGGACGCCCCGCACCCGGCGGCCGCCCGTCTGTGGCAGGAGTACCTGTACAGCGCCGAGGGCCAGAACCTGTGGCTCAAGGGGTACGCGCGTCCGGCGCTGATGACCTCCATGGAGTCGGCCGGCACACTCGACAAGACCGCCGCCGCCAAGCTCCCGCAGGTCACCGGTACGCCCGCCTTCCCGACCGAGGCCCAGCAGAGCAAGGCCAAGACCGTCATCGCGCAGGGCTGGGCGAAGGCCGTCTCCGGATGACGGCCACGCTCACGCGGGCCGACGTGGCCGCCGCCGCTTCTGTGAAGCGGCGGCGCCGTGTCCCCGGCTGGATCGCCGTGGTCCCGCTGCTCGTCTTCGTCGCGGTCGCCTTCGGGGTGCCCGCCGTCGCGATGCTGAACGGCGCCTTCACCGTCAAGAACCAGACGACGGGCGCCACTTCGTACACCACCGCCAACCTGACCGACTCGCTGCGGGGCGCCTACTTCACCGCGCTGGTCGGCAGCGTCAAGCTGTCCGCCCTCGCGGGCGCCCTCGGCACCCTGCTCGGGCTGCCGCTCGCGCAGGTCGTCGTCACCTCCCGCTTCCGCGCGCTGCGCGAGGCCGTGCTCACCGCGTCCGGGGTACTCGCCAACTTCGGCGGTGTCCCGCTGGCCTTCGCGTTCGTCGCCACCCTCGGCAACGCCGGTGTGCTGACCACGCACCTGGGCCTGAAGGACAAGGGCTGGGACCTCTACAGCTTCTGGGGTCTGGTCCTCGTCTACCTGTACTTCCTCATCCCGCTGATGGTCCTCACCATCACCCCCGCCCTGGAGGGCCTGCGCACCCAGTGGCGTGAGGCCGCGCAGAACAACGGCGCCACCGGCGTGCAGTACTGGCGGCACGTCGCCCTGCCGGTGTTGCTGCCCTCACTGCTCGGCGGGTTCGTCCTCCTCTTCGGCAGCGCGTTCGCCGCCTACGCCACCGCCGCGGCCATGGTGGGCAGTTCCATCCCGCTGGTCACCCTGCAGATCGCCGACGCCATCTCCGGCAACGTGCTGGTCGGCCAGGAGAACGTCGCCCTCGCCCTCAGCCTCGACATGGTCCTGGTCGCGGGCCTGGTCATGGCCGTGTACCTGCCCCTGCAACGACGGAGCGCGCGATGGCTGGACGCCTGAACCTCTGGCGGTGGGTCGTCCTCGGCCTCGCCGCCCTGTACTTCCTGGTGCCGCTCGCCGCGTCCGTGATCTTCACGGTCGACGTGCCCGGCGAGGGCGTCACCTTCGACGCCTACACCCAGATCGTCTCCGCCGACGGCTTCACCTCCAGCCTGGTGCTCTCGCTGGAACTCGCCGCCGCCACCATCGCCGTCGTCCTGCTCCTGATGGTCCCCGCCATGGTCGCGCTACGGCTCGGCGCGCCCCGCCTGCGCCCCGTCGTCGAGGTGATCTGCTCGCTGCCGCTGGTGGTGCCGCCGATCGCCTTCGTCGCCGGTATCGCCACCGTCCTCAAGTGGGGCCCCGACTACCTCTCGCGCACCCCGCTGTTCGAGACCTTCGTCGCCATCCAGAACCCGAGCTTCCCCTTCATCCTCGTCCTCGCCTACGTCGTGATGGCGCTGCCGTTCGTGTACCGGGCGCTGGACTCCGGGCTCCGGGCGATCGACGTGAAGACCCTCGTCGAGGCCGCCCGCAGCTGCGGCGCGAACTGGCCGCAGGCGCTCGTGCGGGCCGTACTGCCCAATCTGCGCGGTGCGTTGCTCAACGCCTCCTTCCTCACCCTGGCCCTGGTGCTCGGCGAGTTCACCGTGGCCCAGCTGCTCGGCTTCCAGCCCTTCGCCGTGTGGATCTACAGCGTCGGCGGGTCCAACGCCCAGCTCTCCGTCGCCGTCTCCGTGCTCAGCCTGGTCGTCACCTGGGCACTGCTCCTCACGCTCGCCGGTGTCGGCGGGCGCGACAAAACCGCTTCGTCCCGGGGATGAACCATGACCGCCACCACGCTTGAGAAGACCGCCACGGAGAACGCCGCCACCGTCGAATTCCGGGGCCTGCGCCGGGAGTTCGGCGCCACGGTCGCACTCGACGGCCTCGACCTGACCGTCCGCCCCGGCGAGTTCCTGGCCCTGCTCGGCCCCTCCGGCTGCGGCAAGACCACCGCCCTGCGCATGCTCGCCGGCTTCGAACACCCCACCTCCGGCGAGGTGTTGGTCGACGGCAAGGACGTCACCGACGTCCCCGCGCACCGCCGCGACGCCGGGATGGTCTTCCAGTCGTACAGCCTCTTCCCGCATCTCAACGCCCTCGACAACGTCGCCTTCGGCCTGCGTATGCGCAAGGTGAACAAGGCCCAACGGCGGTTCCGCGCCAACGAGTTGCTCCACCTTGTCGGGCTCGGCGACAAGGGTGAGAGCTTCCCGCACCAGCTCTCCGGCGGCCAGCAGCAGCGCGTCGCCCTGGCCCGCGCGCTCGCCCTCCAGCCGCGTGTCCTGCTCCTGGACGAACCGCTGTCGGCGCTCGACGCCAAGGTACGGCTGTCCCTGCGTGAGGAGATCCGCCGCCTCCAGCAGGAACTCGGCATCACCACACTCTTCGTGACACACGATCAGGAAGAGGCACTGTCCATAGCCGACCGGGTCGCCGTGATGCGCGCCGGAAAGCTCGAACAGTGCGCCGCACCGGCCGAGTTGTACGGCCGGCCCGCGACCGCGTTCGTCGCCGAGTTCGTCGGCACGATGAGCCGGCTCCCGGGGCACCTCACGGACGGCACCGTCGAAGTGCTCGGCCAGCGGCTGCCGGTCGACGGCGAGGCACCGGCAGGACCCGAAGTCGACGTGCTCGTACGGCCCGAGGCGATCGACGTGCACGCCGACGAGGCCGGAGACGCGCGTGTCGTCGGCACCGCCTTCCTCGGCGCGGTCGTCCGGGTCAGCGTGCGACTCGGCGACGGCACCGAGGTCAAGGCCGACCTGCCCACGCACGAGGCCACCACCCTGGGCGCCGGCGTCGCCGTACGGGTGTCGCTGCCAGAACGGCCGGTCCTCGTGGCAGAGCGCGTCAACCCGTAGGGCCCACCGGCCCGTTGTGAACCCGCAGTGAAAGAGAGAAACGTGACCCCCCACACCCAACTCCCGCTCCAGGCCGTCCTGTTCGACATGGACGGAACGCTCGTCGACACCGAGCGGCTGTGGTGGGAGGCGGTGGAGCAGGTCGCGGGCAGGACCCTGACGGACGCGGACCAGCCGGAGGTGCTCGGCCGCCCGGTCGAGCACACCGCCGACTGGCTCGCCACGACCACGGGCGCCCCGGCGGCGGACCTCGCGGCCGCACTGCACCGGGAGTTCGCCACCCGCGTCCGCACCGGCATCGTGCCCCGCCCCGGCGCGCTCGACCTGCTCGACGCCCTCGCCCGCGACGGCGTTCCCACGGCGCTCGTCACCGCGTCCCCCCGCGCGGTCGCCGACACCGTCCTCGACGCCCTCGGCGCCGGCCGCTTCGCGGTCTCCGTCACCGCCGACGACACCGGGCTCACCAAGCCCGCCCCCGACCCCTACCTCGCCGCCTGCCGCGCCCTAGGCGTCGACCCGGCGGCCTGCGTGGCCGTCGAGGACACCCAGACCGGCGTCAGCTCCGCCGAGGCGGCCGGCTGCGCGGTCCTCGCCGTACCGTCGCTGGCACCGATCGACGCGGCACCCGGCCGGACCGTACGGGACAGTCTCGTCGGGGTCACCCCGGCCGACCTGCGCGCGATGGTGACGCACGAAACGCCGTACGAGCTACGAGTGTTGACCTGGAACCTCTGGCTCGGCGGCAGCAAGGTCGACGACCACCGGACCAAGCAGCTCAAGGCCATCGCGGAGACCGGCGCCGATGTGGTCGGCCTCCAGGAGACCGGCGGCACCGCCGCCGAGGAACTGGCCAAGGCGCTCGGCTGGCACCATCACCGGGCCGGCGAGAACCTCGGTGTCATCAGCCGCCACCCGATCACCGCCCGCTTCGGCGACCCGGACGTCGGCTTCTACGGAGCCGCCGGGGTGCGGATCACCGTGGCCGAGGGCCGCGAGGTCGACCTGTGGACCTGCCACCTCGACTACACGCCCTACGGCCCCTACGAGTCCGCCTTCGACGCGCTCCCGGCCGCTGGCCTGATCGCCCACGAGGAGGTACGGCTCACCCAGATGCGGGACACCCTGAGCCGGATCGCCGAGGTGACCGAGGACACCGTCCCCGTCGTCCTGGTCGGCGACTTCAACAGCCCCTCACACCTCGACTGGCCGGACGTGGAATGGCCGGTCACGAAGGCTGCGGAGGCGGCGGGCCTGCGCGACTCCTACCGGGAGGCCCACCCGGACCCGGCCGCCGACCCCGGCCACACCTGGTCGCCGATCCACCCCGTCCACGAGGACGGCAGCGGGCGCCCCGAGCCCCAGGACCGCATCGACTACGTCCTGCACCGGGGCCTGACCGTGCTCGACTCCCGCACGTTCGTCGTCGGCGCGCCGAGCGCCTGGCCGGATGTGTCGTCCAACTGCTGGCCCTCCGACCACGCGGCCGTCCTCACGGTGTTCGCGGTGCCCCGCCGTTAGATGCTCCGCTGGAAGGTCCGTGCGTCGGCCGCGGGTCCGTTGTGGCTGGTCGCGCCCGCGCGGCGGAGCCGCATATCGACTCAGCCCCGCGCCCCTTTGGGGCGCTGCCGTCAGGGGTTCCAGAAGAACGACACGTGCGCGCGGTCGAAGCGGCGCTCGGCCAGATCCTGCCGCGGGATCACCCAGTGCAGGGTGGATCCCTCCCGCCCGGTCAGTCCGATGTCCCACTGGGCGAGCAGGGTCCACTCCTCGGGGGCGGGCAGTTCCGTGGCGTCGACGGACCCGTGCGCTGCCTCCGTCCGGTGCCGTCGCGCCTGTTCCGCCTCCTCCGCGGCGTCCGCGACGGGGTCCGTCTCCGTGCACTCGTGGGAGGCGTACCCGCCGATGTGCAGCGGTCCGTCGACGACGATGTCGCCATGCGTCTCCTCCCACACCTCGGCCAGGTCCCAGGAGCGGGGGTGGCCGGGGAGGGCGGCGTCCTCCCGGCCGGGCTCCGGGGACGGGTCCAGGAAGTGGTGCGGCAGGGAGACATCGGGCGCCAGCCGCAGCTCCTCCTGCGGGAACTGCTCGTAGATGCCGAGCGCCTCGCCGTCGTCGAACTCGTTCCCCTCCTCGCCGTAGACGCAGGGGTACTTCGTCCTCCGCTCCTCGACGGGTGTCCCCTCGGGGATGTACACGACCTCTCCGGCCGTACCGCTGTAGTACGTCATCTCGGGGAAGCCGAAGAGCAGCAGGCGGCCGTCGGCCGGCAGGGCAAGGCCCGTCGCCTCCTCGGGCAGGGCGGCGCAGTCGAGGGTGGCGAGTAACGGGAACCAGGGGTCGGGGGCGTCGGCGGGCAGCAGCAGCGGACCGCCGAACCTGCCGACGACCGGCCCGTCCCCGCGAGTGACGAGGGTCCCGGACGGACGAGCGGTGGCGATCCACCGCTCGACGTCCTGGAGCGGTATCGCGCGGCTCAGCGCTTCCGCACGGAACGGCGTGAGTCGGTTCAACAGGTCAGGATTCATGGGCGGAAACCTACGCCCGGGGTCTGACAGCCGGTTCGCCGCACCGGGAACGGCCGGCACCCACCGGGCACGCAACGAATCGCCGCCCCGCCCCACCCGCACGCAACGAACCGCTCACCGGCGCGCAACAGCTCCTTCTTGTCCGGCCCAGCCCCTCAGCCGTACCGTCTAGGTGGGCCCCGATAGGTGGCTCTTCAACCTTTTCGTACCGGTGAGGAACACAGATGCGCACCGCCCTCCTCCAGAGCTCCGGCCGCCCCGGCTCCGTCGTCGAGAACCTCAAGGTCCTCGACGAGGCCGCGGGCCGGGCCGCGGCCGGCGGTGCCGGGCTGCTCGCCGCGCCGGAGATGTTCCTCACCGGATACGCGATCGGCGACGACATCGGCCGCCTCGCCGAGCCCGCCGACGGTGACTCCGCGGACGCCATCGCCGAGATCGCCGGCCGTCACGGGCTCGCCATCGCCTACGGCTATCCGGAGCGCGCCGGCGACACCGTGTACAACGCGGCCCAGCTGATCTCGGCCGACGGCACCCGCCTCGCCAACTACCGCAAGACCCACCTCTTCGGCGACTTCGAGCGCGCCCACTTCGCACCAGGCCAACAGCCGGTCGTCCAGGCCGAGTTGAACGGCCTGACGGTCGGCCTGATGATCTGCTACGACGTCGAGTTCCCGGAGCCCGTCCGCGCCCACGCCCTCGCCGGCACCGACCTGCTCCTCGTCCCGACGGCGAACATGCACCCGTTCCAGTTCGTCGCCGAGTCCCTGGTCCCGGTGCGGGCCTGGGAGAACCAGATGTACGTGGCGTACGTCAACAGGATCGGCCAGGAAGGGGAGTTCGACTTCTACGGCCTCTCCACGCTCGCCGGACCCGACGGAGTCGCCCGCACCCGCGCCGGCCGCGGCGAGGAACTCCTCCTCGCTGACCTGGACCCCGAGTTCCTCGCCAACTCCCGTGCGGCGAACCCGTATCTGCAGGACCGCCGCCCCGGCCTCTACGGGTCCCTCAGCTGAACCCCCCTGACTTTCCTGTTCTTTTCAGTGTCGCTAGGAGTCCGTACCCCATGACGTCCACGGTGCCCAACGCCGTTCTGCACGCCGACGAGCGGCAGCCGCCGATCACCATGTTCGGGCCGGACTTCCCGTACGCGTACGACGACTTCCTCGCCCATCCGGCGGGCCTCGGCCAGATACCCGCGACCGGGCACGGCACCGAAGTCGCGGTGATCGGCGGCGGGTTGTCCGGCATCGTGGCCGCCTACGAGCTGATGAAGATGGGCCTCAAGCCCGTCGTCTACGAGGCCGACCGGATCGGCGGCCGGCTGCGCACCGTCGGCTTCGACGGCTGCGACCCGTCGCTGACCGCCGAGATGGGCGCGATGCGCTTCCCGCCCTCCTCCACCGCCCTCCAGCACTACATCGACCTGGTGGGACTTGAGACCCGGCCGTTCCCCAACCCCCTTGCGGAGGCGACCCCTTCGACCGTCGTCGACCTCAAGGGCGAGTCGCACTACGCCACCACCGTCGACGACCTCCCGCAGGTCTACCGCGACGTGATGCACGCCTGGAACGCCTGCCTCGAAGAGGGCGCCGACTTCTCCGACATGAACCGCGCCATGCGCGAACGAGACGTCCCGCGCATCCGCGAGATCTGGTCGAAGCTCGTCGAGAAACTCGACAACCAGACCTTCTACGGCTTCCTCTGCGACTCCGAGTCCTTCAAGTCCTTCCGGCACCGCGAGATCTTCGGCCAGGTCGGCTTCGGAACGGGCGGCTGGGACACCGACTTCCCCAACTCGATCCTCGAAATCCTGCGCGTCGTCTACACCGAGGCCGACGACCACCACCGCGGCATCGTCGGCGGCTCCCAGCAACTCCCGCTCCGCCTCTGGGACCGCGAGCCGCAGAAGATCGTCCACTGGCCCTACGGCACCTCGCTGGCATCCCTGCACGTGGGCGGTGAACCCCGCCCCGCCGTGACCCGCCTGCACCGTACGGCCGGCAACGGGATCACGGTGACGGACGCGAACGGCGACATCCGCACCTACCAGGCGGCGATCTTCACCGCCCAGTCCTGGATGCTCCTCTCGAAGATCGCCTGCGACGACTCGCTCTTCCCGATCGACCACTGGACGGCGATCGAGCGCACCCACTACATGGAGAGCTCCAAGCTCTTCGTCCCCGTCGACCGGCCGTTCTGGCTCGACAAGGACGAGGAGACCGGCCGGGACGTCATGTCGATGACCCTCACTGACCGTATGACGCGCGGGACTTACCTCCTCGACGACGGCCCCGACAAGCCCGCCGTCATCTGCCTCTCGTACACCTGGTGCGACGACAGCCTCAAGTGGCTGCCGCTGTCCGCGAACGAGCGGATGGAGGTCATGCTGAAGTCGCTCGGCGAGATCTACCCGAAGGTCGACATCAGGAAGCACGTCATCGGCAACCCGGTGACCGTCTCCTGGGAGAACGAGCCCTACTTCATGGGCGCGTTCAAGGCCAACCTGCCCGGCCACTACCGCTACCAGCGGCGCCTGTTCACCCACTTCATGCAGGACCGGCTGCCCGGGGACAAGCGGGGCGTCTTCCTCGCAGGCGACGACATCTCCTGGACGGCCGGCTGGGCCGAGGGCGCCGTCCAGACCGCGCTGAACGCGGTCTGGGGCGTCATGCACCAACTCGGCGGCACGACCGACCCGACCAACCCCGGGCCGGGGGACGTCTACGACGAGATCGCGCCGGTCGAACTCCCGGAGGACTGAGGGGAGTTCAGATCCCGGCCGCCCGCGCCTTCTCGTACACCTCGGCGGCGACGTCCTTGAGTTCCTGGGCGTCCCGCGGAGTGGTCTGGAGGTCGACCAGGATCTCCTCCAGGCCGATCGCCGCGTGCGCCACCAGATCCTCGACGATCTGGTCGGCGCTGCCCTGGAAGGGCTGGCGGTCGGGACCGTCATAGGGCTTGGCCGTGTGCACGGCGTTGGCCCGCACGACCTTCTGGATCGGTTCCGTGCGACCGCGTTCGGCTGCCAGGTCCTGCAACTCCCGCCATTCGGCGGCCAGTTGCTCGGCGCCCATGGCCACGGGAATCCAGCCGTCGGCGTGGTCCACCAGCCGCCGCTGGGCCTTCTTGTTGCCCGCGGCCAGCAGGATCGGGATCGGTCGGGCGGGCTTGGGACCGACCACCGCGGAGGCTATCTTCGTCAGTCGGCCGTCGTACTTCACCGGGTCCGGGCCCCACACGGCCCGGCACACCTCGATCAGTTCGTCGAGCACCCTGCCGCGCTCCTCGAATGGCCGGATGCCTGCGGCCGCGTACTCGTCGAGCGACCAGCCGGTGCCCAGGCCCGCGACCACCCGGCCGCCGCTCGCCGCGTCCAACGAGGCCAGGGACTTGGCCAGTTGGAAGGGGATGCGCAGCGGCGCCACCAGCACACTGGTGCCCAGCCGCGCCCGCTCGGTGGCCCCGGCGGCGAGGGTGAGCGTGACCAGGGGCTCGGCCACGTCCCGGTACACGTCCGGCCAGGCGAGGCCCTCGATGTTGTACAGGCCCTGGGTGGCGGGCTCCGGGAAGAGGGCCCGCTCGAAGTCCCACAGGCTTTCGTAGCCGATCTCCTCGGCTCTGCGTGCCACGTCGGGAACGTCCCTGCCGATGGAATACTGCCGCATCTGGGGGAGGCTGAGGCCTAACCGAGTCGTCATTCCGGTGCTCCTCCGCAGTCGGGTGCGTGCCGTCAACGCAAGGCGATCACCAGGAGATTCCGAAGGGGCCCGCGGGTCGACCGGATCAGGCCACCTCAGCCGGACAGCGGGGTGAGCAGCATGCGTCCCGCGAGCCCGACGGCCGCGTCCAGCCGTTCGGTGAACTCCTCGGCGACATCGGGCAGTCCGCGCAGTGCCCACAGGGCCCGCGCCGCCGTCCAGGTGGCCTCCCGGGCGCGCTCCAGACTCCACGAGCCGAGCAGATGCGTGAGCGGATCGGCGATCTGGAACAGGTCGGGACCCGGCATCAGCTCCTCGCGGATGCGCTCCTCCAGCGACACGAGGAGATCGCCCACGCGGTCGAACTCGTCCTCCAGCTCGGCGGGTTCACAGTCGAGCGTCCGGCAGGCGTCCACGACGGCGAGCGCGAGATCGTGGCCGATGTGCGCGTTGATGCCCGAGAGGGCGAACTGCAGCGGTCGTACGCCGGGATGGCGGCGGAGCTGGAACAGCGGGCGCCAACAGGCGGGCGGGCGGCGCCCGTTGGCCGCCGCGTCCACGGCCGCCAGGTACCGCTCCGCGAACCGTACGTCCAGTGTGATCGCGGCCCGCGCGTCTGCGAACCGCCCGGCGTCGATGCGCCGGTCGACCGCCTCCGTGACGGCGAGGTAGACGCGGTTGAACACCGCGATCCCGTCCCGGGCGGGCAGGGTTTCGTCGAGGGCGCGCAGACGGGAGACGACGGAGTCCACGGGTGTGATCGCGGATGCGTCCACGGGCAGGTCCACACATGTGTCTACAGGTGTGGTGAAGTGTTCCAATTGCGCCATGGGGGCAGGGTCCCAGTCCTAGGCTGGCCGAAGTGCCGGCGGGACCGACGCTTCCCCAGAACGGGGGAACGCGGCCGTCGCACGGGAGGGGGAACCGCGCGGTGGCAGGCCTACGTGCCCAACGGCCGGCCGGACACAAGGCCGAGCGTGGGCCTACCGCACGGCACGGCGTGCTGGTCGCGGCGGCCTCGGTGGTGGTCGCGGTCGGCACGGTGACCGGGATGATCAACGCGCTGGACGACGGGCGTGGTTCGGACGAGGCGAGGCCCGACGTGACCGGGGCGACGCTGCTGGTGCCGCTGCCTGACGTACCGTCACCATCCGTCTCCACAACGGCGAGTGCCTCCGCGTCCGCCTCCGCCAAGCCGAAGAAGCGCACCGCACCTTCACCCACGAAGGCCGGCAAGAAGCAGCCGCAGGCCGTCTCCCCGAGCCTCTACCGTCACCCCGAGTCCCAGGTCCTCGACTGGGTCCGCGATCACCCCGCCGATCCCCGTACCGAGGTCATAGAGTCCCGGATCGCCGACCAGCCGGCGGCGGTGTGGTTCGCGGACTTCACGCCCACGACGATCACCTCCCGGGTCCGCGCGGTCACTTCGGGCGCCGCCGCGCAGGGCCGGGTGCCGGTCGTCGTGCCGTACGCGATCCCGGACCGCGACTGCGGCGGGGCCTCCGAGGGCGGTGCGTCGGACTTCGAGGCGTACGACGGGTGGATCGACAACTTCGCGGCGGGGCTTGGCTCCCGCGAGGTCGTCGTCATCCTGGAACCCGACGCCATAGCCCAGACCGACTGCCTCTCCGACGCCCAACGCACCGACCGCTTCATGGCGTTGGCCCGCGCGGGCCGCGTCCTGAAGACCGCCGACCCGAAGGCCCGCGTGTACTACGACGCGGGCCACTCCGACTGGAACCCGGCCGCGCAACAGGCGGCCCTGCTCAAGCAGGCGGGCGCGGCCTCCGCCGACTCCTCCGACGGGATCTTCAGCAACGTCTCGAATTTCCACGCCACTTCGGCCGAGATCGCCTACGACCGTCAGGTCCTCGACGCCCTCGGCGGCCCCGCGGGTCTCGGCGCCGTCATCGACACCAGCCGCAACGGCAACGGCGCCCCGGCCGACGGCCAGTGGTGCGACCCGGCGGGCCGGAAGATCGGCCGGGCGCCGACGCTGAACACCGGGGAGGCGCGGATCGACGGTTATCTGTGGGTCAAGTTGCCGGGGGAGTCGGACGGTTGCAAGGGCGCGGCCGGCACGTTCACGGCGTCGTACGCCTACGACTTGGCGCGCTGACCCGCGTCGTCGGGGGAGTCGTACGACGAGGTCCCCTCGTCGAGCAGCGGTTGGTCGGTCTTGAGGTGGGCGGGCGCGAGGAAGCGCAGGGCGTGGTAGCCGGTGATGACGACGAGCGTGCCCAGCGCGATGCCGCTGAGGGTGAAGTTGTCGGTGAACTTGATGGTGACACCGCCGACGCCGATGATGATGCCCGCCGCGGCCGGCACCAGGTTCAGCGGATTGCGCAGGTCCACACCGGAGTTGAGCCAGATCTGCGCGCCGAGCAGGCCGATCATGCCGTACAGGATGACGGTGATCCCACCGAGCACCCCGCCCGGGATCGCGGCCACGATCGCGCCGAACTTGGGGCAGAGCCCGAAGAGGAGCGCGAAGCCGGCGGCGGCCCAGTAGGCGGCGGTGGAGTAGACGCGGGTCGCGGCCATCACGCCGATGTTCTCGGAGTAGGTGGTGTTGGGCGGTCCGCCGACGGCGGTCGACAGCATCGACGCGACGCCGTCCGCCGAGATCGCCGTGCCCAGCCTGTCGTCCAGCGAGTCGCCGGTCATCTCCCCAACTGCCTTGACGTGCCCGGCGTTTTCGGCGACCAGAGCGATCACGACCGGCAGCGCGACCAGGATCGCCGACCACTGGAATGACGGTCCGTGGAAGGACGGCAGCCCGACCCAGTCGGCCTTGCCGACGCCGGACAGGTCCAGGCGCCAGTGGTCGGTGACCTCGCCGCTCGCGCTCATCGAGTGGATCCGGCCGAAGATCCGGTCGAACGCCCAGGAGATGCCGTAGCCGAAGACCAGGCCCAGGAAGATCGCGACGCGTGAGAAGAAACCACGCAGACAGACGACGGCCAGACCGGTGAACGCCATGACCAGCAGGGCCGTCCACTGGTCCTGCGGCCAGTACGTGGCGGCGGTCACCGGGGCGAGGTTGAAGCCGATCAGCATCACCACCGCGCCGGTGACGATCGGCGGCATCGCGGCGTGGATGATCCGCGCCCCGAACCGCTGCACGGCGACCCCGACCAGGAACAGCACGACCCCGACGACGAACACCGCGCCGGTCACCGTCGCGCTCGTGCCGCCCTGCGCGCGGATCACCGCGGCCACGCCCACGAAGGAGAGGGAACAGCCGAGATAGCTGGGCACCCGGCCCCTGGTCGCGAGCAGGAAGATCACGGTCGCCACGCCGGACATCATGATCGCGAGGTTGGGGTCCAGGCCCATCAGGACCGGAGCCACGAAGGACGCCCCGAACATCGCCACCACGTGCTGGGCGCCGAGTCCCACCGTGCGCGGCCAGGAGAGCCGTTCGTCGGGGCGGACGACCGCTCCGGGCGCGGGCGTCCGCCCGTCACCGTGCAGCTTCCAGCGCACGCCGAGGTCCATGGTGGGGTTCGCTCTCTCTGTACGTGAAGACGGTCCGGACCATTGTCACGGGCACCTCGGGGTTCTACGCTCGCACGGTTCCACTCATGAACAACATTCACATATCTGACCTGATCGGAGTTGATCGGTGAGTGCACAGATGAATGCCGGGGTGAGCGCCGGGGTGAGTGCAAGACCCCGACTGGGTGTTGTGCTGGCGGCCGGGGCCCTGCTGACAGCCGTGTTCGTCCCCTCCGCCTCCGCGCACACGGCGCCTGCCGTCCCCAAGAGCGCTGTCCCCGACACCGCCGTCCTCGACGGCGCCCGCCTCCAGCAGACCAAGCTCCGCCTGGACCGCGGTGACCCCCAACTCCGCCGTTCGCTCAAGCAGTTGACGACCCGCGCCGACAACTGGCTAGTCCAGGGCCCCTGGACGGTCGTCGACAAGCCAAAACCTGCCCCCGGCGGCGACGTTCACGACTACCTGAGCCAGGCCCCCTACTGGTGGCCCACGACCACCCCGACCGCCGACAACCCGTGGGGCTGCCCGTACGTCCAGCGCGACGGCCAGCGCAACCCCGAGGTCGACACGGGGACCGACCGCCAGGACGTGGAGAAGGTCTTCGACTCGACGTACGACCTCGCGCTCGCCTGGTACTACACCGGCGACAAGCGCTACGCGCAGAAGGCCGACCAGGTCCTGCGCACCTGGTTCCTCGACCCGGCCACGAAGATGAACCCCAACCTGGACCACGCCCAGTTCATCCCGTGCAAGTACGACGGCCGCGCCATCGGTGTCATCGACTTCTCGCAGTCGTACACCAGCGTCGTCGACGCCATCGCGATCCTCGGCACCGGCGCCCCCGGCTGGACGAGGAACGACCGTACGGCGATGGCCAGTTGGAACTCGGACTTCCTCGGCTGGCTGAAGAGCAGCGCCTTCGGCAAGGAGGAGGGAGCCGCCGCCAACAACCACGGCACCTTCTACGACATGCAGGTGGCCGCTCTCGCCTACGCGACCGGCGACAAGGCGCTGGCCAAGCGGACCGTCCTGGACGCGCGCGCCAAACGCATCGACCCGCAGATCGCGGGCGACGGGAGTCAGCCGCAGGAGCTCGCGCGGACACGGAGTTGGCACTACTCGACCTTCGACCTGGTCGCGTACACCCGGCTCGCGGCCATCGGCCGGCATGTCGGCGTGAACCTGTGGACCTATCAAGGCCCGGCCGGGCAGGGCCTGTTGAAGGCGGTGGACTATCTGCTGCCGGCCGCGACCGGTGCCGCCGCGTGGTCGCATCCGGAGCTGGAGTTCTACCGGTACGCGGCGAGCGACGTCGTCCACGCGGCGGCCGACGCGGGCGACGCCCGGGCGAAGGCCGCCGTACCGAAGCTGGAGGCGCCGCCCGGCGGTGACCTGTGGGCGCTGCGTCCGGCGGCCGAGCAGCTGGACTCGATCGCCGGTTGATCGGCCCCCCCGTAGGCCCGCCTGAGCAGGGCCTTCTCGACAGGGGCTCCTGAGCGGTCGCTTAGAATGGGGCGTCCCCACAGTCTCCACCGCCCCACCAGCACCGCTCGGGAGTCCCGCCGTGACCGTCGCAAGTCCGCCCGCCCCAGCCCTGTCCCACGGCCGGCTCATACCTGTCACCGTCCACTTCGACGACCTCGACGCGCTCGGCATGCTGCACAACGCGCGCTACCCGCTCCTCGTCGAGCGGGCGTGGACCGAGCTGTGGCAGGGGCACGGGGTCCGCTTCGACGGCGACTGGGCGGCTGCCGGGGACGCCTGCAACGTGGTGAAGGAACTGCTGATCAGCTACGAGGCGCCGGTCACCAGACCGGGTGCCTACGCCGTACACCTCTGGCTGGACCGGCTCGGCACCACCGGCCTGACGTACGGCTTCCGGTTCTGCTCGGCGGACGGATCGACGACGTATGCCACCGGTACCCGGGTCCTCGTCCGGCTGGACGCGGAGACGTTGCGCCCCGCGCCCTGGAGTGACGGGTTCAGGACCGTGGGCCGGACACTGCTGCGCTCGGCGGACTGACCTTCGGACGGTCCCGGTCCCCGGCGCGCAGTACGCCCGCGAAGACCACGAGCCCGCCCGCCAACACCGTGACCAGGCAGAACGACACGACCAGGCTCGTCGCCTGCGCCACCCCGCCGATCAGGCTCGGTGCGACCAGCCCCGAGGTGTAGGTGATCGTCGCGACGCCCGCGATGGCCTGGCTCGGGTTGGGCCCGCTGCGGCCCGCCGCCGCGAAGCACAGCGGGACGACCACGGCGATGCCCAGACCGAGCAGCGCGAACCCGCCCATCGTCAGCACCGGGTTCTCCGCGAGGACGATCAACAGCCCGCCGCACACGGCCAGGACACCGCCCGCGCGGACCGTGCGTACCGAACCGAAGCGGTTGACGACCGCGTCGCCGACCAGCCGGGCCACCGCCATCGTCAGCATGAAGCCGGTCGTCGAGGCCGCCGCGAGCCCGGCCGACGTGCCCAACTGGTCCTTCAGGAACACCGCCGACCAGTCCAGGCTCGCCCCCTCCGCGAACACCGCGCAGAAGCCCACCGCGCCGATGAGCAGCGCGGACTTCGGCGGCAGCGTGAACCGGGGCGGCGCTTCCTCCTCCTCGCCCGGCGGGATGTCGAGCACCCAGCCGCAGGCGGTCACGCCGAGCACGGTCAGGATCACGGCGGCGATGAGGTGGTGCACACGCGCGTCCGAGCCGAGGTGCGCGGCGAGGGTGCCGCCCGCCGAACCGATCAGGGCGCCCGCGCTCCACATGCCGTGCAGCCCGGAGAGGATCGACTTGCCGAGCAGGCGCTCGATCTCGACGCCGAGCGCGTTCATGGCGACGTCGGCCATGCCCGCGCTCGCGCCGTACGTGAACATCGCCAGGCACAGGGTGACGAGGTTCGGCGCGAGGGACGGCAGGACCAGGGACATGGTCCACATCGCGATCAGCCCGCGCAGCGCCGTACGGCTGCCGAAGCGATGGGTGATCCAGCCGGCCAGCGGCATCGAGCAGGAGGCGCCGAACGCCCCGAAGGCGAGGGCGAAACCGAGCCAGCCCGTGGCGACGTGCGCATGCTCCTGGATCCACGGCACGCGGGTCGCGAACGAGCCGGTGACCGCGCCGTGCACGGCGAAGACGGCCGCCACGGCGTACCGGGAGCGCTTCACCTCGTGTCGGTCGTAGACCACTTCGCTCATTGTCGGCCCCTCCTGCTGCTCAAGTCCCCGCCGCCGTTCAAAGTCCCTGCTCGCCTTGTTCTCGTCCCCTCTTGCGTCGCGTAAACTATCAGGAACCCTGCCTGATAGATAGAGAGTTACCGGCCGCCCGCCGCACCCCCTCGATCTGGGAGGATTCCCGGCATGCCCGCATCCCCGAGCACCGCCCGGGCCATCAACGACCGGCTCGCCCTGCGACTGCTGCAGCAGGAAGGCCCGCTGACGGCAGGGCAGTTGAAGCAGCTCACCGGACTGTCCCGGCCGACCGTCGCCGACCTCGTCGAACGCCTCACGGCCTCCGGGCTGATCGAGACGGCCGGTGAGTCCGGGGAGCAACGGCGCGGTCCGAACGCCCGGTTGTACCGCATCGTCGCCGACCGCGCGTACCTGGCCGCGCTGGACGTCCGCATGGAGGGCGTCTCCGTCCTCGTCTGCGATCTGGTGGGCCGGGTGCTGGCCGAGGCGTCCGTACCGATCGACGGCGACTCGGGCACGGGCCCTGCGGTCGAGCAGGCGGTGGCGCTGGTGGAACGGGCGGCGAAGGAGGCGGGCGCGGAGCACCTCCACACGGTGTGCGTCGGCGCCCCCGGTCTCATCGACCCGACCACCGGCGAACTCCGCGACACCACCGGTCTCCCCGCCTGGCACCGCCGCCTGGTCGCCGCCCTCCACGAACGCCTCCCCGACACCCGCATCGTCGTCGAGAACGAGACCAACCTCGCGGCCCTCGCCGAACAACGCGACGGCGCGGCCCACGACCGGGACACGTTCGTACTGCTCTGGCTGGGCATGGGCATCGGCGCGGCGGTGGTCCTGGACGGGGCGTTGCGCAGGGGGGCGTCGGGGGGCGCGGGCGAGCTTGGTTTTCTCCCGGTGCCAGGGACGCGGGGGCTCCCTTCGTCGACGGACTGCGAAGGGGGTTTCCACTCGCTGGCAGGGGCGGGGGCTGTGCTTGAACTGGCCCGGGAGTGCGGGGTGTTGGGGGCCGACGGTGCGGGGGAGGGGGCCGGTGCGGCGGGGGTGGTGCGATGGGCTGTCGCGGAGATGGGCGGCATCGGTGTCAGGGGTGACGCGGGCGTCGATGCCGGGGGTGAGCCCGATGTGGGTGACTCGGACGTCGGTGTCGACGCCGGGAACGACCCGGATGCGAGCGTCGACGCCGGTCGTCCGGACCCCACGCGAGACACCGGCCCCCGCAACGCTTCCGCCGCCCGCTTCCTGGACGCCCTCGCCGACCGCCTCGCCCTCGGTGTCGCTTCAGTCGTCGCCCTGCTGGACCCCGGTTGCGTGGTCCTCGGCGGCGAGGTCGGGCAGGCGGGCGGTGACGAACTCGCCGTACGGGTCGCCGAGCGGATCGTCCGCATGTCCCCCTTGCCCGCAGAGGTGCGCCCGAGCGTCCTCGGCGGCGCCGCCGTCCTGCGCGGCGCGCTGCTTACGGCGCAGGACGGAGCGCGGGACGACCTGTTCGGATAGCCGACGGATCACCCGGTCACATGGGCCGCCGCCGGCAGTCATCAACTCCGGTGCGCCTCGAACTCGTCGGCGATCGTCATGCGTTCAGCCTGCCGGAAGCCACCGCAGAGCCGTGGCCGAGCCCTCGCGGAGCCGCGTACGGCATACGTGACACACGTGCTGAGTGGCCCGGCGGTGGGCAAGGGCCGTCGTCACCACCGCCGGACCGGTCCAGGGAGATCCGAAAAGGACTAGACCATATGATCCAGCAGGTAGGGGCCGGTTGAGAAGTCCAGCGGCACTGTCTGTGAGCCAGCCCACACCATTCACCTGGATGGACCCTTGCGGGGCGTGGCACACTGGCCGTGTACCAGAAGCAGCGCACTCCGGGGTCGGTGAAAGTCCGAACCGGCGGTTACAGTCCGCGACCCGTCCGCTTCCAGCGGCCGGTTGACCAGGTGAAATTCCTGGACCGACGGTTAAAGTCCGGATGGGAGGCAGTGCGCGGCGGGCGGGCATTCGTGCGCGCCGCCGTATCGGCTCGTCCAGCGTGGGCGGGTTCTTCCGGCGTCGTCCTCGGTGCTTTCGTCCGTTTCATTCTGTCGTCATCGACAGGCCCCGGAGTCCGTGCCCTATGAGGCAGGAGGACCCGGGAAGTGTTCACCGGAATCGTCGAAGAGCTGGGTGAGGTCACCGCCGTCGAGAATCTCGACGACGCCTCCCGCTTCCGTCTGCGCGGCCCCATCGTCACCGAGGGCGCGAAGCACGGCGACTCCATCGCCGTGAACGGCGTCTGTCTCACCGTCGTCGAGCACGAGGGTGACGAGTTCACCGCCGACGTCATGGCCGAGACCCTGAACCGCTCCAGCCTCGGCGTCCTCGCCGTCGGCTCCCGCGTCAACCTCGAACGCCCCATGGCCCTCGGTGCCCGCCTCGGCGGCCACATCGTGCAGGGGCACGTCGACGGCACCGGCGAGGTGATCGAGCGCAAGCCGTCCGAGAACTGGGAGATCGTCAAGATCTCGCTCCCGGCCGACCTCACGCGCTACGTCGTCGAGAAGGGCTCCATCACCGTCGACGGCATCAGCCTCACCGTCGTCGACGCGGGCCCGGACTACTTCACCGTCAGCCTCATCCCCACCACCCTCGACCTGACCACGCTCGGCCTCAAGCAGCCCGGCGACCCGGTCAACCTAGAGGTCGACGTCATCGCCAAGTACGTGGAGCGGCTCATGGGTTCACGCGAGGTGACCCCGTGAACTGGCTCAACTCCGAGGCCTTCGTCCTGTTCGGCCAGCACATCAAGTGGTCGGACATGATCGGCAACGTCATCGGACTGATCGGCCTCGCGTTCGGCTGGCGGCGGTCCATCTGGAGCTGGCCCACCCAGTTCGTCTCCGGCGTGATCCTCTTCGCCGCCTTCGCCACCGCCCACCTCTCCGGCAGCGCCGGCAAGCAGATCGTCGTCATGGTCGTCGCGGTCTACGGCTGGTGGCAGTGGAACCGCGGCACGGGCGGATCCGCCGACGGCCACATCACCCCCCGCTTCGCCACCTGGCGCGAGCGCGCGATCCTGGCCGGCTCCGCCGCCGTAGGGACCGTGGCCGTGGCAGCCCTCTTCAAGGCGTACCCGTCCCTGTCCTGGGACCCGTGGCCCGACGCGTACATCTTCGTCGGCACCGTCGTCGCGATGTACGCCCAGGCCCGCGGCATGGTCGAGTTCTGGTTCGCCTGGCTCCTCGTCGACCTCGTCGGCGTCCCCCTCAACTTCGCCAACGGCTTCGCGTTCTCCGGCTTCGTCTACGTCATCTACGGCGCACTCGTCCTGTGGGGCATGCGCGACTGGTGGCTGCGCTCCCGCAAGGCCCCGCAGCCCGTCCTGGAAGGAGCGCCGGCATGACAGCCCGCCCGTCACCCACCACCGCCCTGAACGAGGCGCATCGCGCCACCCCCTCCATCCCGCCGATCCTCTACAGCACAGACGGTTTCGAGGACTTCTCCCTCGACCCGGTCGAGCAGGCCATCGCCGACATCGCGGCCGGCCGCCCCGTCGTGGTCGTCGACGACGAGGACCGCGAGAACGAGGGCGACCTCGTCATCGCCGCCGAGAAGGCGACCCCCGAGATCATCGCGTTCATGATGAGCGAGTGCCGCGGCCTGATCTGCGCCCCCATGGAGGGCGAGGAACTGGACCGGCTCCGGCTCCCGCAGATGGTCGAGGACAACACCGAGTCGATGAAAACCGCGTTCACAGTCTCCGTGGACGCCTCGCCTGTTCACGGTGTGACCACCGGTATCTCGGCCTCCGACCGCGCGACCACGCTTCAGGTCCTCGCGAGCGGCAGCGCCCAGGCCGACGACCTCGTCCGCCCCGGCCACATCTTCCCGCTGCGCGCCCGGTCCGGCGGCGTGCTCGTCCGCAACGGCCACACGGAGGCCGCCGTCGACCTCGCCCGCCTCGCGGGCCTGCGCCCGGCCGGCGCGATCGTCGAGATCGCGGGCGAGGACGGCCGTATGCTCCGCCTCCCCGAACTGATCCCGTTCGCCCGCAAGCACGGCCTGACGATCATCTCCATCGAGGACCTGATCACCTACCGCCAGGCCGCCGAGCCCACCGTCCGCCGCGAGGCCGAGGTCCAACTCCCCACCCGCCACGGCCAGTTCACGGCGTACGGCTACCGGTCCACCGTGGACGGAGTGGAGCACGTAGCCCTCGTCCACGGCGAGATCGGCGACGGTGAGGACGTTCTCGTCCGCGTCCACTCCGAGTGCCTCACCGGCGACGTCTTCCACTCCCTGCGCTGCGACTGCGGCCCCCAGCTGGAGGCCTCCCTGGAGCGCATCCAGGAGGAGGGCAGGGGAGTGGTCGTCTACCTGCGCGGCCACGAGGGACGCGGCATCGGCCTGCTCTCCAAGCTCCGGGCGTACGAACTCCAGGAGCGTGGCCGGGACACCCTCGACGCCAACCTGGAGCTCGGCCTGCCCGCCGACGCCCGGGACTACGGCGCCGGCGCGCAGATCCTGGAGGACCTCGGGGTGCACAGCCTGCGCCTGATGACCAACAACCCCGACAAGACCGCCGCGCTCGTCCGGCACGGCCTCAAGGTCACCGGCCGGGAGCCGATGCCCGTACAGGCGGGCGAGCACAACCTCCGCTACCTGCGCACCAAGCGGGACCGGATGGGGCACGACCTGCCCTGGCTGGACGCGGCCCCCGTGTCCACCTGCGGCAACCAGTAGTCGCGCAATCGCGCTTCTACGCGTCATCGCACTTTTAGGAGACAAGAGAACGTGAGCGGCAAGGGCGCACCCGAACTGTCCGTACGCAACGTCGGAGACCTGCGGGTCGCCGTCATCGCGGCGCAGTGGCACGAAAAGGTGATGGACGGTCTGGTGGACGGCGCCCTGCGCGCCCTGCACGACCTGGGGATCGACGAGCCGACCCTGCTCCGGGTCCCCGGCAGCTGGGAACTCCCGGTCGTGGCAAAGGTGTTGGCGGGCCGGGGCTACGACGCGATCGTCGCCCTCGGTGTCGTGATCCGCGGCGGCACCCCCCACTTCGAGTACGTGTGCCAGGGCGTGGTCCAGGGCCTCACCCAGGTCTCGGTCGAGACCGGCGTCCCCGTCGGCATGGGCGTCCTGACCTGCGACACCGAGGAGCAGGCCCTGGACCGGGCGGGCCTGGAGGGCTCGAACGAGGACAAGGGGCACGAGGCGGTGACGGCGGCCGTGGCGACGGCGGCCACTCTCCGCTCAGTATCTGAACCGTGGCGTTAAGCCCACGATTGTTTGCAATAGGGTGGGCAGCACCATGTCCAATAAGACGTTCGAGGAGCTCTTCACCGAGCTCCAGCAGAAGGCCGCCACCGGCGACCCCGCCACTTCCCGCACCGCAGAGCTGGTCGGCAAGGGAGTCCATGCCATCGGCAAGAAGGTCGTAGAAGAGGCCGCCGAGGTCTGGATGGCCGCAGAGTACGAGGGCAAGGAAGCGGCCGCCGAGGAGATCTCGCAGCTGCTCTACCACGTCCAGGTGATGATGGTCGCCCGCGGAATCTCGCTGGACGACGTCTACGCCCACCTGTAAAACCCTTATCAGCCAGTTCACCCCTTTTCACGCGAAGGAAGCCGACCTCATGCTGCGCATCGCCGTCCCCAACAAGGGTTCCCTGTCAGGACCTGCGGCGGACATGCTGCATGAGGCCGGCTACCAGCAGCGCCGGGAGTCCAAGGAGCTGCGGATCGTCGACCCGGTCAACGAGGTGGAGTTCTTCTACCTCCGCCCCCGCGACATCGCGATCTACGTCTCCTCCGGCCGCCTCGACATCGGCATCACCGGCCGCGACCTGCTCATCGACTCCGCCGCGAGCGCCGAGGAGATCCTCCCGCTCGGCTTCGCCCGCTCCACGTTCCGCTTCGCCTCGAAGCCGGGCGCGGCGAGCGGCATGGAGGACCTCAAGGGCAAGACGGTCGCCACCTCGTACGAGGGCATCGTCGCCAAGCACCTCGCGGACAACGGCATCGACGCCTCCGTCGTCCACCTCGACGGCGCCGTGGAGACCGCCATCGAGCTGGGCGTCGCCGAAGTCATCGCCGACGTCGTCGAGACCGGCACCTCGCTGCGCAACGCGGGCCTTGAGGTCTTCGGCGACCCGATCATGAAGTCCGAGGCCGTCGTCATCCGCCGCAGGGGCGCCGAGGCCGACGACACCGCGGAGACCAAGGTCCAGCAGTTCCTGCGCCGCCTCCAGGGCGTCCTGGTCGCCCGGACGTACGTGATGATGGACTACGACTGCCGGGTCGAGCAGCTGGAGAAGGCCGTCGCGCTCACCCCCGGCCTGGAGTCCCCGACCGTCTCCCCGCTGCACAACGAGGGCTGGGTCGCCGTCCGCGCGATGGTCCCCGCCAAGGAAGCGCAGCGGATCATGGACGACCTGTACGACATCGGTGCCCGGGCCATCCTGACGACGGCCATCCACGCCTGCCGTCTCTGAGGAACACACCGACCATGTCCGAACTCCCCGTCCTGCCGGTCACGTTCCGGCCGGGCCGCACCCGCGCCGTGCTGCTCACCGCGGGCGTCGCGATCTTCGTCGTCATCACGACCGTCGCGATGCTCCTGGAGCAGCTCACCCCGGGCGAGAAGCTCAGCTTCGTCTTCACCGGTGCCCTCCTCTTCGCCGTGCTGGCCGTGCTCGCGCGGGTGAAGGTCGTCGCCGACGAGTCCGGTGTCACCGTCGTGAACATCGTCAGCAGGCGTCGGCTGGAGTGGGCCGAGATCCTCCAGGTGAATCTGCGCCCCGGCGACCCCTGGGTGTTCCTCAACCTCAGCGACGGCACCAGCCTGCCCGTGCTCGGCATTCAGCCCGGTATCGCCAAGGAGCGGGCCATCGCCGACGCGCGTGCTCTGCGGGCGCTCGCCGAGGACCGGTCGCCGAGGGATCTGCCGTAGATGGCCATGTCTTGATTAATCTGTTGTCGGTGGCGTTTTTCCTCACGCCTCCGCCACCGATGTTCCCCCCTGTCTTCTGAGGCCCCCTGCTACCCGAGGAGTGACTCCCTCCAGCGATGGACGGATCGTCCTGTAGTACCTGCGCCGCCCCCTCCCGACATATCGAGGCGGCGGCATGACCATCCCCCTGTTGCTCCTCGGAGCGGCGGTCCTGCTGATTCTGGCCAACGGCTTCTTCGTCGCGGCCGAGTTCGGGCTCGTCACCGTGGAGCGTCCCGAGGCCGAGAAGGCCGCCGCCGAGGGCGACCGACGGGCCGCCACGGTCGTCGAGTCGCTCAAGGAGCTGTCCTTCCAGCTCTCCGGCACCCAGCTCGGCATCACCATCACCTCCCTGGTCGTCGGCATGCTCGCCGAACCGGCCCTGGCGGAACTGCTGCACGGCCCGTTCAGCGCGATCGGCATCCCCGAGGGCGCCGTCTCCGGTGTCGCCGTGGTCGTCGGCATGCTGCTGGCCTCGGCCGTGCAGATGGTGATCGGCGAGCTCGTGCCCAAGAACTGGGCGGTGTCGCGGCCCTTGCAGGTCGCGCGCTTCGTCGCCGCACCGCAGCACGCCTTCGCCCGCCTGTTCCGCCCGGTGATCGCCGCGCTGAACACCGTCGCCAACCGGCTCGTCCGCGCCCTGGGCGTCGAGCCCACCGCGGAGCTGGCCTCGGCCCGCACCCCCGGTGAACTCGTCTCCCTGGCCCGGCACTCGGCGCAGGCCGGCACGCTGGAGCAGGACACCGCCGATCTCTTCGTACGGACGCTGTCGCTGGGCGAGCTGACCGCGCAGCACGTCATGACCCCGCGCGTGAAGGTCAGCGCGCTGCAGTCGTCGGCGACGGCCGAGGACGTGGTCAACCTGACCCGCGCCACCGGTCTGTCCCGCTTCCCCGTCTACCGGGAGAAGATCGACGAGATCGTCGGCATGGTCCACCTCAAGGACGCGCTGGCCGTGCCCTCGCACGACCGGCTGCGCACCTCCGTCACCAGCATCGCCAAGTCCCCGGTGCTGGTCCCCGAGACCCTGCCCGTCCAGCCCCTCCTCGCCCGGCTGCGCAGCGAACAGCCGATCGCCGTCGTCGTCGACGAGTACGGCGGTACGGCGGGGGTGGTCACCCTGGAGGACATCGTCGAGGAACTCGTCGGCGAGGTCCGCGACGAGCACGACGGCCAGGACGTCCCCGAACTGGCCGCCGCCCCGCCCGAGGACGGCAAGCCCGCCTGGGACGCCGACGGCAGCTGCCGTGTGGACATCCTCCAGCGCATAGGCCTCGACGTCCCCGAGGGACCGTATGAGACGGTGGCCGGACTGGTCGCCGATCTCCTCGGCCGTATCCCGGCCCCCGGCGACAAGGCCGAACTCCCGGGCTGGCGGCTGTCGGTGCGCCAGGTGGGTCACTACCGCGCCGAGCGCGTCCGCCTCGTCCGCACGGTTCCCGCGGTGAACGTCATGGAGGCGGCCCGATGACCGTCCTCCAACTTCTCTTCGCCGTCCTGCTGGTGCTCGCCAACGGCTTCTTCGTCGGCGCCGAGTTCGCCCTCGTCTCCGTCCGCCGCAGCCAGATCGAACCCCTCGGCACCGCCCGCGCCCGACAGGTCCTCTACGGCCTGGAGCGGCTGCCGCAGATGATGGCGGCGGCCCAATTCGGCATCACCGTCTGCTCGTTGACACTGGGCGCGGTGGCCGAGCCGACGGTCGCGCATGTGCTGGAGCCGGTCTTCGAGTGGATGCGGCTGCCCGAGGGCATGATCCACCCCCTCGGCTACATCCTCGCGCTGGCCGCCGTGGTCTTCTTCCACCTCGTCATCGGCGAGATGGTCCCGAAGAACCTCGCGATGGCGGCACCGGAGAAGGCCGCGATGTGGCTGAGCCCCGGCCTGGTCGCCTTCGCCCGGATCTGCAAGCCGATCACCATCGCCCTCGGCGCCGTCGCCCAGGGCATCCTGCGGCTCTTCCACGTCGAACCCAAGGACGAGGTCGAGGCCGTCTTCACCAGCGAACAGCTCAACCGCCTGGTGGAGGACTCCGGACAGGCCGGTCTCCTCGACCCCGAGGAGCAGGAACGCCTGGAGGACGCCCTGGAGTTGGGCTCCCGCCCGGTCACGGACGTACTCCTGCGCCGCGAGGACCTGGTGACGGTCAGCCCCTCGGTCACCCCGGGCGAGATCGTCGCCCTCACGGCCCGCACCGGCTACTCCCGCTTCCCGGTCGCCGCGGAGACCGGCGCCTTCATGGGCTACCTGCACGTCAAGGACGTCCTGGACCTGGAGGAATCCGAGCGGGCGGTCCCGCAACAGATCTGGCGCCCCATGACGACCCTACGAGCCGAACTCCCCCTGGACGACGCCCTGACGGTGATGCGCCGCGCGGCGACGCACCTGGCCCAGGTGGCCGGCGCGTCCGGCAAGATACTGGGCCTGGTAGCCATGGAGGACGTCCTGGAACTCCTGGTGGGCGAGGTTACGGACCCGGCCCACCGAGAGGTACCGCCACAGCCACGAACGGCGGAACTGACGCAGACGGTACCGAGCTGACGACTGAAGCAGGCGGCGCTTGGCCGACGACTTGAAGCAGCGGGCGCGTGGCTGAGGCCTCAAGCAGGCGGCGCCTGACTGGGTCCCGAAGTCGGCGATGCCTGATTGGGGCCTGAAGCAGGCGCCGCCTGACTGACACCGGTTCCCCGTGCCCACCCAAGGGGCGCGGGGCCGTGTCGATGTGCGGCTCCGCCGCGTGGGCGCGACCAGCCCCCACGCCGCCGCAGCCGCGAAACAACAGATCCAACCGAGCCAGTGCGCCGCGCTCACATCCCGGCAGGACCCGGCCCCCGTCCGGACAACACCTCGCCGTACGCCTGCATCAGATCCGGCAGCCGCAACGTCGACAGGTCATCCCGGGACAACATCCCGGGATACACCGACAACCGCAGATCCCGATACGCACAGCTCTTCTCGTACAGGGTGCGCAAGAACCGCCCGTTTCCCAGCTCGTCGATCCACCCCTGGTCGACAACATGGCCGGCGATCGACCGCAGCTCGTCCAAAGCCTCCTCGTCCCACACGTCACCGTTCTCCGCTGCCAACACCTCGCCGATAGAGGTGAGTTCGAGCGGACGGTACGAAGGGAAGTCGACGCGAGTCGTGAAGCGGGACGACAACCCGGGGTTGGCCGCAAGCAACCGGTCCATCCCCTCCGGATAGCCGGCCAGGATCACCACGAGGTGGTCGCGATTGTCCTCGGCGCGCTTCAGCAGCACCTGCAACGCCTCGTCGCCGTACGCGTCGCCCTTGCCGTAACCGGAGTTGGAGAGCGAGTACGCCTCGTCGACGAAGAGCACCCCGCCGATCGCGGAGTCGATCAACTCGTTGGCTTTCACGGCCGTTTGGCCGAGATACTCGCCGACCAGATCGGCCCGCTGCGCCTCGACGAGATGGTCCCCGCCGAGCAGCCCGAGGGCATAGAAGACCCGCCCGAGAATGCGCGCCACGGTGGTCTTGCCGGTACCCGAGGGCCCGGAGAAGACGAAGTGCCGTTTCGGCGGCTGGACCGGCAGCCCCTGCCCGGCCCGCAGCCGCGCCATGTTCAACTGGGCGGACAGCGCCTTGACTTGGCGTTTGACCGGCTCCAGCCCCACCATGCGCTCCAGCTCGTTGAGCGCCTCCTCCAGTAAGACGGGATCGGTGGGGCCCGTGGGCAGCGGCAGCACCGGATTCGAGGTCTTCTCGCGCACCGAGTCGCCCGCGGAGGGCAGCGGCCCGGTCGGCGGAAGACCGGGCTCAGACAGCTTCAGATCGCGCCCCTCGGCGCCGAACAGCGGATCGAGCCCGTCGGGCCCCTCCAGCGCGTCCTGCCCGCCGGAGAGCGTGATCGCCGCGAGGTCGGTCACGTCCTCGGAGCCGTCGTACCCGTCGGAGTCGGTGATCGCGGCGAGCCGCGCCGAGGTGTCCATGAAGGCGGGGTCGACGCGGTGCACCGCCCGGTACAGGGGGAGCGCGGCGGCGCTGCGCCCGGTGCCCTCGTGGGCCCGCGCCAGCCAGTACCGCAGCTCCTTGCGCTGCGGCTGTTCGCTGCGACAGCGCATCAGCGCGGAGGAGAGGAGCGGTTCGGCCTGGCCGTACATCTCCAGGCGCACGCGGGCCATCCCGCCGAACAACCCGGCCTCGATGCCCAGGAGTTGGTCGTTGATCAGCGGGTCGGTGTGCCGGACCAGCTGCTCCCAGTCCTTGACCAGATAGGCGCGGCACGCGTGCAGGAAGCGGACCTGGTGGTCGGTGTCCACGGGCGGCAGTCCCGCCAACGCCCGGTCCAGCTCCGGCACATGGCGGCCGTCCAGCCAGTGCGAGGCGTGCGCGAGCAGCAGATCACGCGGGCTCTCCAGCACGGGCTGGACCCACCAGCCAAGCCAGTACCAGGAGTTGAGCGTACGGCGGTGCCTGGTGCGCTGTTCCCCGAAACGTTCCCGGTGCCGGTACATCCGCAGCAGCGCGGTCGTCGTGTCGACGCGCAGCGCGTGCAGTCCGAGCCAGCCGTCGGCCATCCCGGGATCCATCCGTACCGCGGTGCGGAACTCCTCCTCGGCCTGCGGATAAGCGCCCATCGTGTAGGCGTCCACGCCTCGCAGCCACGCGAGGTCGGCCGGGGCCTCGGGGCCCTGCGTGCCGAAGTCCATCACGTCCCCCCACAAACCGTGCCCCCGTTGATTCGCCGCCGGGCCGGCGCCCGTCGGCAGTCTGGGTCGAACCGCTGTGCCGCGGACGGGAGTTGCCGTGGTGCGCGAAGCAGCCGTCCGTCGGTCGCACCCTGGGCATCGTACCTGCGGGGCAGTCGCCCATCGAAGGGTGCCGCACAGGCCGTTTGACGAGGTGGGAGCAGATGGGGCGCACTCAGGACGGTGACCCAGGGTGAGCAAATCACGGCTCGTAGCGGCCGGAAAACGTGCTGGGAGCAGAACGAAGCCCCCGATCACGGGGGAACAACCGGGGGCTTCGCGACTCTGGGCGGCTTCGAACCGGCCGCACATTCAGAACGTAAGACCTGTACGGCCCCTGGGTCAAGCCGAGTTGAGGCACTCAAGCAAGTTCGGACGGAAGGGTCTTCACAAGTTCAGCACACTGCGGGCGGTCCGTCACCGTGGGTGACCCCATGGTCCGGTCCAATCGTCCCTGAGGGCCCCGCGAGCACCTCGTACCCCTTTCCCAACTGCCGTACCAGGAAGTCCGCGTGGGGTCGCGAAGGGTCTTTGGCGAAGTGTTCGTGTTCCGCCTCGACCCACCCGTCCCAGAAGTCCCGCTGCTCCGTTCCGTCCCGCAGCCGACCCCGTGCCCAGGACTCCTCCCGGGGCAGTTCCATCCACAGCAGCCCCGCGAGGAACGGGCGCAGCGTCCGGCGTCCGGCGCCGACACCCTCGACGAGGACCACGGGCGCGGGCGGGAGTGCGCGGGGCGCCGCGAAGCGGTGGGCGTGCCAGTCGTAGGGGGCGTAGTGGGCGGTCTGGCCGCGGCCGAGCGGGGTGATCACCTGGCTCAGCAGCCGGCCGGTCCAGCCGAACAGTTCGTCGTGGGTGGCGAGGTCGTCCAGGTGCAGCACAGGGGCGCCGCCCAGCGCCTCGGCCAACTGCCCGGCGAACGTGGACTTCCCGGACCCCGCGTGCCCGTCGACACCGACGAGCCGGACCGGGCCGCAGGACGGGGGCAGGTGGCTCAGGCGGTGGGCGAGGTCGTGCATGGCTGGTCCCGGGAGGTCGTGGGGCGGGTGGTGCCGCAGGTCGCCGGGACATTGTAGGGAGCGGCGGCACTCGTCCCGGGACGGCGAGCCGCGACCCCGTACCAGGTCATGCCAGTGGTCGATACCAATATTGATGAGTGTGGCGAGGTTCGAAGTGCTGGCAGCGGAGTGCGGTGTGTGTTCATAGTGGGCGCACAGTCGTCCATTGGATCTGTCCCGACTGGATCTGTCCCGACTCGGAACACCCGGGGGTCTTCCGCCCATGAGCAGAGCCGAACATCCGTCCCGCAGAACCGTCCTGGCCGCGGCGGTCGCCGCCGCGGTGGTGAGCGGCACGGGCCCCGCGGTCGCCGACACCGCGACCGCCACCGACGCAGCCGACTCCGACCGGGCGCCGACCCTCCAGCGCTCCCGGCTTCGCTCGGGCGGGGGGACCCGCACGGTCGACAACCACGCGTGGACCACCTACGCCGACTGGCGCCGCGGCGCCGCCCAGGGCACCCGCGCCGTCGCGGGTCCCCGCCCGGGGCTCGCGATCGGCGCCGCCCTCGGCAGCGTCGACTACACGGACCCGCACACCGGCAAGACCGCGGCCTGGGAGTACGCGACCTGGACGTCCCCCGTCCACAAGCTCTCCGTCCCCGCGACGGAGACCATCGCCTCCTGGAACGCGGACACCCCGGCGGGCACCTGGATCCAGATCGAGCTGCACGGCACGTACTCCGACGGCACGGACACGCCCTGGTACGTGATGGGCCGCTGGGCGGCCGGCGACCAGGACATCAAGCGGACCTCCGTCGACGACCAGACGGACGGCAAGTCCACGATCTGGACGGACACCTTCGCGATCGACGACGCGACGACGGGCCTGCGCCTCGCGTCGTACCGACTCCGTCTGACCCTCTACCGCAAGCCCGGCACCAAGCTCACCCCCACCGTGTGGCGGCTCGGCGCGATGGGCTCCGACGTCCCGGACCGCTTCACGGTCCCGGCCTCGACTCCCGGCCTGGCGCAGGAGTTGATCGTCCCGCGCTACTCGCAGGAGATCCACGTCGGCCAGTACCCCGAGTACGACAACGGCGGCGAGGCCTGGTGCAGCCCCACCTCCTCGCAGATGATCATCGAGTACTGGGGCGGCCGGCTCACCCCGGAGCAACTGGCCTGGGTCGACCCGGCCTACGCCGACCCGCAGGTCGACAACGCGGCCCGCTTCACCTACGACTACCAGTACCAGGGCTGCGGCAACTGGCCGTTCAACGCGGCCTACGCGGCGACGTACAAGGGTCTCCAGGGCGTGGTCACCCGGCTCGGCTCGCTCGGCGACCTGGAGACGCTGATCGCGGCGGGCATCCCGGCCATAACGTCACAGTCGTTCCTCAGCAGCGAGCTGACGGGCGCGGGCTACGGCACCTCCGGCCATCTAATGACCGTGATCGGCTTCACCGCCGACGGCGACGTGATCGCCAACGACCCGAACTCGGCCGGCGATCCGGCCGTCCGCCGCGTCTACAACCGGCGCGAGTGGGAGAACATCTGGCTGCGCACCAAGCGGTACAACGCCTCCGGCAAGCTCTCCTCCGGTACCGGCGGCGTCTGTTACCTCTACTTCCCCGCGCACCCGACCGCCCGCCAGCGCAAGGCCCTCGCGGCGGTGGGCGTGCGCTGACCCGGCGCGCTGTGACCAGGGCGCCCGGTGACCGGGCGCCCTGTGACCAAGGTCTCCGGCGCAAAAGCCGACAGGGATGGCAAGGTGGACAGAACGGGGGAGTCCATCACACATCCGACCTCTGCGAGCCACCATGACCGCACACTCAGCCAGCGCCGCCCGCACCCGTACCCGCACCGGCGGCCCCAAGGGCGACGGTGCGAAGATCGCCGAGCACGTCATGGGCTGGACCCTTGTCGTCGTGATCGCGATGCTTGTGACCCAAATCGGTCTGCTGTGACCTGACGCATACGCGACCTGCCATACTGCGGTTGACCCAGCCCAGTTGGAGAGCCAGAGTCGAAATTGGAAATCAGTCAGCAGCGTGACGTCCCACGTCCCCGGGCGCGCGGTACCGAGCGTTCCTTGGCGCGCCGCGCCGAACTCATCACCATCGGCCGGAAGTTGTTCGCCGACACGTCCTACGACGCGCTGTCCATGGACGACATCGCGCGGCAGGCGCATGTCGCCAAGGGGCTGATCTACTACTACTTCCAGTCCAAGCGCGGCTACTACCTGGCGATCATCAACGACTCGGTCGCCGACCTGGTGACCTTCGCGGCGAGCGGTCTCGAACTGCCCCAACTGGACCGCGTACAGCGGACGATGGACAGCTATCTGCGCTGGGCCGAGCACAACCAGGCCGCGTACCGCACCATCGTCAGCGGCGGCGTCGGCTTCGACACCGAGGTGCACGCCATCCGCGACGGGGTGCGCGCGGCGATCGTCGCGACCATCGCCGAGGGGGCGTACGGCCGCACGGACATCTCCCGGATCGCGCGCATGGGCCTGTTCGGCTGGGTGTGCAGCGTCGAGGGCGCGACCCTGGAATGGATCAGCACCTCCGACCTCTCCCGCGAGACGATGCGCGAACTCCTCGTGAGGACCCTCGGCGGCACCCTGCGCGCCATCGAGGAACTGGACCCCGCCCACCCGGCGCCGAAGCCCGCCCGCAGGGACGGCTGAATCGTCGGTCCCGACCAGTTCCGGACGACCGGGTTATTCTCGAGGTAAGCGGTCGTTAACTGGTGACGAGAGACCTCCGATCGGGCATACTCACAGCGCAGAGCCGCTGGTCAGCAGCTTCCGAGACCCGGGAGTGGGCGCAGCGGCCGCATCCGTGCGGTACCCGGCCACGTCGCCTCCACCCAAGGCGTACGCCCGCCGATGTGCCCGACAGGGAGGAGAGCGTCGCCATGCCCGACCGCGCCCCGCAGCCGGTGGACCGGCAACTGCCCACGGACGAGGCCCGGGATCTGATCTCGCTGGCCCGCGACATCGCGCAGCGCGAGATCGCCCCGAGAGCGGCCGAGGAAGAGGACGCCGGACACTTCCCGCGCGAGATCTTCACCCTGCTCTCCCGATCGGGACTCCTCGGCCTTCCGTACGACTCCGAGTACGGCGGCGGCGACCAGCCGTACGAGGTCTACCTCCAGGTCCTCGAAGAGCTCGCGGCGGCCCGCCTCACCGTCGGCCTCGGCGTCAGCGTGCACTCGCTGTCCTGCCACGCGCTGGCCAACTACGGCACCAAGCAGCAGCAGGTCGAGCACCTGCCCGCGATGCTCGGCGGCGGCCTGCTCGGCGCCTACTGCCTCTCCGAACCGGCCTCCGGCTCCGACGCGGCCTCCCTGCGCACGAAAGCGGTGCGGGACGGCGACGACTGGGTGATCGACGGCACCAAGGCGTGGATCACGCACGGCGGCATCGCCGACTTCTACACGGTCATGGCCCGCACCGGCGAGGACGGCCCGCGCGGGATCAGCGCCTTCCTGGTGCCCGGCGACGCGGCCGGCCTCAGCGGCGCGGCACCGGAGAAGAAGATGGGCATGAAGGGCTCGCCCACCGCCCAGGTCCACTTCGACGGCGTCCGGGTCCCCGACGAGCGCCGCCTCGGCGAGGAGGGCCAGGGCTTCGCGATCGCCCTGTCCGCGCTGGACTCCGGGCGGCTCGGCATCGCGGCCTGCGCGATCGGCCTGGCCCAGTCCGCCCTCGACGAGGCGGTGGCCTACGCGCGTGGCCGGCAGCAGTTCGGGCGCCCGATCTCCGACTTCCAGGGTCTGCGCTTCATGCTCGCCGACATGGCCACCCAGATCGAGGCGGGCCGCGCGCTCTACCTCGCGGCGGCGCGGCTGCGCGACGCGGGCCGCCCGTTCGCCAAACAGGCGGCCATGGCCAAGCTGCACTGCACCGACACCGCGATGAAGGCCACCATCGACGCCGTCCAGGTCCTCGGCGGCTACGGCTACACCGCGGACTTCCCGGTCGAGCGCTACATGCGCGAGGCCAAGGTCCTGCAGATCGTCGAGGGTACGAATCAGATCCAACGGATGGTCATCGCCCGCCACCTAGCGGGTCCCGAGGCCCACCGAACTGGCTGAGCCCCAGGGGCGGCGTCGCCAGCCGCACCCACTCCGGGTCGTGACGCCCCGGCAGGGTGCGGCCCCGGTCGGCCCAAGTCCGCATCAGATCACGGTAGATGGGCGGGTCCTGGGGCTGCGGCGGCGCCGGGGGAACCGATTCTGCGGGTACAGGGACGAAGATCCGGCGCTGACGCCCGGTCGGCGCATATGTGGGGGTCATACCAGGGCAACGTAGGAGCGCGCCGCCAGGTCACCGGCGCGGGTAATCGAGCGTGAGTTCACCGGCGTACGGGTCTCGGCTATGGCTACCGCACGCCACCTGACGTACCGTCACCTCCACTGTCCCCAGGGGAGGTTACCGTGGCAGACGACCGTCCCGTGCCCCTCGACGAGTACCCCGTGCACCAGGTCCCCCTGTCGATGAAGCACGTAGCGACCGGCGACCGGAACGCCTACGACCGCTGCATCTTCCACGTCCTCGACCACGAGGGCCGCGCCCTGCTGATCGTCGGCCTCGGCGTCTACCCCAACGTCGGGGTGATCGACGCCTACGCGACCCTCCGCACCGGAGACGTACTCCACGCGGTCCGCGCCTCGGACGCCCTCGGCGACGACCGCATGCACCTCGCCGTCGGCCCCCTGCGCATCGAGGTCGAGGAACCACTGCACCGACTGCGCCTGCGCTGCGAGGACAACTCCCTCTCGTACGACCTCACGTGGACGGCCGAGTTCCCCGCCCTCTGGGAACCCCACCACGTCCAGTACCGCGGCGACCGGCTCACCCTCGAAGGCCGCCGCTTCGTCCAGGCGGGCGGCGTGGAGGGCGTGATCCGCGCCGGCGACGAGGAGTTCCGGGTCTCCGCCGACGGCTGGACCGGTACCCGTGACCGGAGTTGGGGCGTGCGGCCCATCCCCGGCGAGGAGGGCGGCCGGCTCGCCGAGGACCATCCGACCGAAGGGTTCCACTGGATCTGGTGCCCGGTCCGCTTCGAGGACCGTTTCCTCATGGTCATCGTCCAGGAGGACGCCGACGGCTACCGCACCCTGAACGAGGCGACCGTCGTCCGCCCCGGCCACCGCGACCGCCAACTCGGCTGGCCCCGGGCCGAGATCACCTACCGCCCCGGCACCCGCCGCCCCGAGCGCGCCCTCGTCCACCTCGGTGACGCCCGCAAGCCGCAGGAACTCGACGTGGAGATCCTGACCTCCTCACCCCTGGCGATCGGCGCCGGCTACCCACCCGCCGACGACTGGCAGCACGGCATCTGGCGCGGCCCGGCGTGGACCGACCGACGCACCTACGACCTCACCCGGCCCGCCCCGCTCGCCGCCTACGGCGTCACCGACCACGCGGCCCGCTTCCGCCTCGACGGCCAGGTCGGTCACGGCATTTTCGAACACGGCTCGTTCGGCCGCCACGACCCGAGCGGCTTCACCGGCTTCGAGTCGGTAGCACCGTAGGGGAGTTGAGACATGGCGACGGCACCCCGCCCCCGCACGACCACCCGTGACCCCGAGGAACTCGCCCACCGCCTCACCGCCTGGCTCGACACCTGCCTGCCCGGCGCCAGGGCCGTCGACATCAGGGTCCCCGCGTCGAACGGCATGTCCAGCGAGACCCTGCTCTTCGACATCGACCACCCCGAACCCCCGCTCCGCGCCTGCGCGTTGAGACTCGCGGCCGACCCGGCGGCGTACACCGTCTTCCCGGTCTACGACATGCCGCGCCAGTTCCGCACGATGCGCCTGGTCGCCGACCGCACCGACCTCCCGGTGCCCAAGGTGCGCTGGCTGGAGGAGGACCCGGGCCCGCTCGGCGCGCCGTTCTTCGTCATGGAGCGCGCCGCGGGACGCGTACCGCCGGACGTCATGCCCTATACGTACGAGGGCAATTGGCTGCACGCGGCGACCGACGCGGAACGCGCCCACCTGGAGGCCGCCTCGATCGCGCTCATCGCCCGGCTCCACGACCAAGTCCCGCTGTCCGAGGCCGAGTTCCTCACCCTCCGGGGCGACGGCGACGCCCTCCACCGCCACGTCACATCCCAACGCGCCTACTACGAATGGGTGGTTGACGGGCTCGCCCGCTCACCGCTCATCGAGAGCGCCTTCGACCGGCTCACGGAACTCTGGCCGGCCGACCCGGGCGAACCGGTCCTCAACTGGGGCGACGCGCGCGTCGGCAACGTCGTCTACGACGGGTTCGACCCCGTCGCCGTCCTCGACTGGGAGATGGCGGCCCCGGCCCCGCGCGAGGTGGACCTCGGCTGGACCGTCTATCTGCACCGCTTCTTCCAGGACCTCACGGTCGCCTTCGGCCAGCCGGGCCTGCCGGAGTTCTTCCGCCGGGACCGGGTGGAGGCCCGGTATGCCCGACTCACCGGCCACACCCCGCGCGACATGGACTTCTACACCCTGTACGCGGCCCTGCGGCACGCGATCGTGATGCTCCGTATCGCCTACCGTCAGGTGCACTTCGGCGAGGTCACCGTCCCGGCGGACCCGGACACACTGATCCTGCACCACGGCAGTCTGCGGGCCATGGTGCAGGGCAGCTACTGGGGTTGAGCGGGTGCGCTCAGGCGGCGCGGCGCATGTCCGGCACGCGCATCGGGCGCGAGCTCGCGCCGCCGACGTGCGAGAAGGGCTGCGTCCGCCAGTCGAGGCCCTGAGGGAGCGTCAACAGCAGCGCGGTTTCCTGCTCCTGGGGTTCCGCGGTCTCGTCGGCGGATCGGGCGTCGGCCGCCTCACGACCCGTACCGGCGCAGACCGTCAGCCCGAACGGGTTCCACGGAGAGGCGCACAGCGCGTGCTCCGGCAGGACCTCCTCGTCCGCGAGGAGCGCGATGGGCTGCACGCAGTCCGGGCAGATCACCCGGTACATCTCAAGGGTGTCGTACGCGTCGAGCTCGTCGGCATCGAAATCGTCGGATTCGACACCCTCCGGCTCGGGCTCGACGACGAGCTGCGGCCGCTTGGGCGCGGTGCGTCCAGGGCGCTTAAGACTCTGCATGGGTTCTCCCCCTACTGGGCTGGGCCGTGAAGGCGCTGCGGCCTCGACCACAGCAAGCACTTCCCGTCCCGTCTCCGCGGTAATCACGAGACCATCACGGAGACCGTTCGAGGCCTGTGGCGTTCGTCACATGCCGCCCGCAGATGCCCGAGGCGGCGGGTTTGTCCCCGGCCGCCACACGGGTCGCTCTCCGCCACATCACGAACCGGGTATGACCTGCGCCGCCGAGGTATCGGAGGAGATCAGACGCACTGTAGGTTCTTGCGTCATGGAGGAGCTGGACCGACAAATCGTGCAGCTGCTCGTCAAGGACGGGCGGATGAGCTACACAGACCTGGGCAAGGCCACGGGCCTGTCCACGTCGGCCGTGCACCAACGGGTGCGCCGGCTGGAGCAACGTGGCGTCATCCGCGGGTACGCCGCGGTCGTCGACCCGGAGGCGGTGGGCCTGCCCATGACCGCCTTCATCTCGGTGAAACCGTTCGACCCCAGTGCCCCCGACGACATCGCGGACCGTCTCTCCGACGTCCCCGAGATCGAGGCCTGCCACAGCGTCGCGGGCGACGAGAACTACATCCTCAAGGTGCGGGTCTCCACCCCCCACGAACTGGAGGAGCTGCTGGCCCGGCTGCGCGGCCTGGCCGGCGTCTCGACCCGGACCACGGTGGTGCTGTCGACGCCGTACGAGGCCCGCCCGCCCCGCATCTGACGGACCTGCGTTCGGGGTGGCGCCGGTGAGGCGCGAGACTGTTCCCCATGAGTGAGCGCACCCCCGAGCCGTCAACCGTCCTGCTCCGCCGCGGCGAAGTCCACAGCCCCGCAGACCCCTTCGCGACCGCGATGGTCGTGGAGCGCGGCCAGGTGGCCTGGGTCGGCTCCGAGGGCGCCGCCGACGCCTTCGCGGACGGTGTCGACGAGGTGGTCGACCTGGACGGCGCGCTGGTCACCCCGGCGTTCACCGACGCACACGTCCACACGACGGCCACCGGCCTCGCGCTCACCGGCCTCGACCTGTCCGACGCGCCCTCCCTGGAAGCGGCCCTTTCCCTCGTCCGGGACTTCGCCGCCGCCCGCCCGGCCGACCGCGTCCTGCTCGGCCACGGCTGGGACGCCGCCCGCTGGCCGGGGGGCCGTCCGCCCACCCGCACCGAACTCGACACGGCGACCGGCGGACGCCCGCTCTACCTCTCCCGCATCGACGTCCACTCCGCGGTCGTCAGCACGGCCCTGCTCGACCTCGTCCCCGGCCTCGACGCGATCGACGGCCCCCTCACGGCCGACGCCCACCACGCCGTCCGCGCCACCGCGCTCGCCGCCATCACGCCGGAGCAGCGCGTCGAGGCCCAGCGCACCGCCCTGGCCCACGCTGCGTCCCTGGGCGTCGGTTCGGTCCACGAGTGCGCGGGGCCGGAGATCTCCTCCGAGGACGACTTCACGGGCCTGCTGCGGCTGGCCGCCGAGGAGCCGGGGCCGCGTGTCGTCGGCTACTGGGCCGAGGGGGACGTCGAGAAGGCGCGGGAACTGGGCGCCGTAGGAGCGGCGGGTGACCTCTTTGTCGACGGTGCTCTCGGGTCGCACACCGCGTGTCTGCATCAGCCGTACACCGACGCCGGGCACACCGGTCTCGCGTACCTCGACGCGGACGCCGTCGCCGCCCATGTCGTCGCCTGCACCGAGGCGGGCCTTCAGGCGGGCTTCCACGCCATCGGGGACGCCGCCGTGACCTCGGTGGTCGACGGCGTCCGGGCAGCCGCTGAGAAGGTCGGCCTGGGCCGCGTCCGCGCCGCCCGTCACCGTGTCGAACACGCCGAGATGCTCACCCCGGAGACCATCGCGGCCTTCGCCGAGCTGGGCCTGACCGCTTCCGTGCAGCCCGCCTTCGACGCGCTGTGGGGCGGCGAGGAGGGCATGTACGCCCAGCGCCTGGGCGTAGGGCGGGCGCGCGCCCTGAACCCCTTCGCGGCCCTGCTGCGGGCCGGGGTGCCGCTCGCCTTCGGCTCCGACAGCCCGGTCACCCCGATCGACCCGTGGGGCGCGGTCCGCGCCGCCGCTTTCCACCGGACGGCCGAACACCGGATCTCCGTGCGGGCCGCGTTCACCGCGCATACGCGGGGCGGCTGGCGGGCCGTAGGACGGGACGACGCGGGTGTTCTGGTCCCGGGCGCGCCCGCCGACTACGCCGTCTGGCGGACCGACGCGCTCGTCGTGCAGGCGCCCGACGACCGGGTCGCGCGCTGGTCGACCGACCCTCGTTCCGGCACACCCGGACTGCCCGACCTGACGCCGGGCGGCGACCTTCCCGTCTGTCTGCGCACCGTCGTGGGCGGACGGCCGGTGTTCGTACGGCCGGGCGAGTGATCTCCCGGGGTGGCGCGCCCCCGATCCACGGCCGCCGCCCCGTCGCGCGACCTGCGCATCCTCTGCCCTGACCAGCCGGTTGTGGGAGAAAGGCCAGGTCAAACGGCTGTTGACAGGCGGGCGCAGGGGGCCGGTAGGTTCGTCCGAGTCCACCACCGGACGCCCGACCGGGGAACCTCCGAGCAATCGCCGAAGCGCCGCTGGGTCAGGGATGGTGTGCCGCACCGGGCACCGTCACTGGGAGCCAGGCTCAGCGCCCGCGCCACGGCGAGGGAACGTTCCGGCCGGTCGGCTGGTGTGACCCGGGTGGGGCCCGGACGTCCAGTAGACAACGGCCTGGTCGACCCGCAGCCGGCGGGTCCCAGGTCGGCCCGAAGGGCGCCGGGCCCCCATCCGCAGCACGTCGGTACCGAAAAGAACGTTCTTACCCCGTTCTTGTCGAATTGACACCACCGTACGAACGGCCTGGCACGTCAGCCCAGGCCGCGGCCACTATGGTGGACGCCTGCGTACGGACATGAAGGGGCAGCAGTGAACGACGGCGACGGAGCCCTCGCGGCACAGGCCCAGGGGCGGAAGTTCGGCCCGCTCGGCAAGGCCTTGGTGATCATCCCGACCTACAACGAGGCGGAGAACATCAAGGCCATCGTCGGTCGGGTGCGGCAGTCGGTCCCCGAGGCGCATGTCCTCGTGGCGGACGACAACAGCCCCGACGGCACGGGCAAGCTGGCCGACGAGCTGGCGGCCGAGGACGAACAGGTCCAGGTGCTGCACCGCAAGGGCAAGGAAGGCCTCGGCGCCGCCTATCTGGCGGGCTTCCACTGGGGCATGGACAACGGCTACGGCGTCCTCATCGAGATGGACGCCGACGGCTCCCACCAGCCCGAGGAGCTGCCCCGGCTGCTCACCGCCCTCAAGGGCGCGGACCTGGTGCTCGGCTCCCGCTGGGTGCCCGGCGGCCGGGTGGTGAACTGGCCGAAGTCCCGCGAGTTCATCTCCCGCGGCGGCAGCCTCTACTCGCGCGTGGCCCTCGACCTGCCGCTGCGCGACATCACCGGCGGCTACCGGGCCTTCCGCCGCGAGACCCTCGAAGGCCTCGGCCTGGACGACGTGGCCTCCCAGGGCTACTGCTTCCAGGTCGACCTGGCCCGCCGCGCCTTCAAGGCCGGCTACCACGTCGTCGAGGTCCCCATCACCTTCGTGGAGCGCGAACTCGGCGACTCCAAGATGAGCCGCGACATCCTCGTCGAGGCCCTGTGGCGGGTCACGACCTGGGGCGTGGGGGAGCGGGTCGGCAAGCTCCGCGGCCGGGGGAAGCCCGGGGGAAGGCCTTCACAGCCGTAGCCCTACGACTTCACAGGCCTCGTTGATCGTCCGCTTATCCCGCACTGAGGCGGGCCCAGGCACACTGGACGTATGACGACTGGCGCACCCACCCCTTCCTCCGCCGCCCGGCCTCCGCGTTCCCGGCTGCGTACGTTCCTGCCGTTGGGCATCGCCGTGTGGCTGGTGCTGGAGATCTGGCTGCTGACGGTGGTCGCGGGCGCGTCGAGCGGGCTGACGGTCTTCCTGCTGCTGCTCGCCGGGTTCGTGCTCGGCGCCGTGGTGATCAAGCGGGCGGGCCGCCGGGCCTTCCAGAACCTCAGCCAGGCCGTGCAGCAGGGCACCGCCCCGGCCAGCGGCGGTGGCAGCGGCCTGATGATGCTGGGCGGCCTGCTGCTGATGATCCCCGGCCTGATCTCGGACGCCCTGGGCCTGCTCCTGCTGATTCCGCCGGTCCAGAAGGCCCTGGCGCGCTATGCGGAGCGCACGGTCGAGCGGAAGCTCGGCAAGGCTGCCCCCGGCACCCTGGGAGACGCCTTCCAGCAGGCCCGTATGCGCCGCCCGGACGGCAAGGTGGTCCAGGGCGAGGTCATCCGGGACGAGCCCGGCAGTGACGCCCCGCAGGGCCCGCGCCCGCCGCTCACCCGCTGACCCGGTCGCAGACACGCAAAAGCGCGGGCGCCGTACATGTTCGTACGGCGCCCGCGCTTACTTGCTTGTACTTGTTGTGCTGTGCGGTAGAACCGCTCCGCACCTTCAGGACTAGGCCGACTTGCGGCTGTCCCTCGGGTGAACCGCGATATTCATCGCGCCGGAGCGGAGAACGGCAAGACGCTCCTCAAGGACCTCTTCGAGTTCCTCGCGGGTGCGCCGCTCCATCAGCATGTCCCAGTGGGTACGCGCGGGCTTGGCCTTCTTTTCCTCAGGGCCGTCGCCGTCGACCAGGAGTGCCTGGGCCCCGCAGACCTTGCACTCCCACTCCGGCGGGATCTCCGCCTCGACCGAGAAGGGCATCTCAAAGCGATGTCCCTTCTCGCATGCGTACTCCACGGCCTGGCGTGGTGCCAGGTCGATACCGCGGTCCGTCTCGTAGCTGGTCACCACGAGGCGCGTGCCGCGAAGAGCTCGCTCACTCATGAATCGTGCCTCCCGGGCTTGTCGCCCACAGGACAGGTGTCGCTGTCGTCGTCATCCGGTCAACGTCCGGTCGGCGGTAAAGATTCCCGTACGGGGTCATGCGTCGCCGTCGTAGCCGCCCCTTGTTGTACCCACCAGCGCCCGGTTTGTCACATCTACTAGCAGATGTGACCTAGCGATTCGTCATCTTTGACGCGCAGTAACGGTACGCCAGGCAGGCCAAACGCGTACACTACCGCCCTTTCGCCTCCAGCGCTAAATCCTCTCGGGAAGAGGATTCCCCGCGTCGCTGATCGCCCGCGCCACCGGGACCCGTGCGAGCAGCACGAATCCCACCACGAAGAAGACCACCAGGGAGATGATCGCGTCCCGATAACTTCCGGTCAGCTGGTAGGTCACCCCGAACAGAAGTGGGCCCAGCCAGCTCATGCCCCGATCGCTCATCTCGTACGCCGAGAAGTACTCGGCCTCTTTCCCGGGTGGCACCAGATGGGAGAACAGGGACCGGGACAGCGCCTGGCTGCCGCCCAGGACGAGGCCGATCCCGGCGGCCAGCACGAAGAACCAGACGGGCGCGTCGGCGGGCAGGAAGTACCCGGCGGCCAGCGTCACCGTCCACGCGATGAGCGAGCCGAGAATCGTCCGCTTGGCCCCGTACGTCCGGGCGAGTCGCCCCATGCCGAGCGCACCCGCCACCGCCAGCACCTGGACCATCAGGACGGCCGTGATGAGCGTGGACTGGCTCAGGCCCAGCTCCTCGGAGCCGTACACGGATGCCTGGGAGATCACCGTCTGGATGCCGTCGTTGTAGATCAGATAGGCGAACAGGAAGGACAGGGTGAGAGGTTTGCCGCGCATGTCCCGGACGGTCGCCGCGAGCTGCCGCCAGCCCTGCGCCGTCGGCGCCTCGGACGTCGTACGGCCGCGGTCGCGCAGCCGTTTCAGCGGTACGAGGGTGAAGGCGCCCCACCAGATTCCGGCCGAGGCGAGACATATGCGCACGGCCATCGACTCGGAGAGGCCGAAGGAGTCGTGGGCGGTGAACAGGATCAGGTTCAGGACGAGGACCAGGGCGCCCGCCGCGTAGCCGAAGGCCCAGCCGCGGGAGGAGACCGCGTCGCGCTCCTCCGGAGGGGCGATCTGCGGAAGGTAGGAGTTGTACAAGACCATCGAGACGGCCACCGACGAGTTGGCGACGATCAGCAGGAAGCCGCCGAGCAGATAGCGGTCGCCGTCCAGGAAGAACAGGCCCGTGGTGGCGGTCGCGCCCACGTAGGCGGCGAGCGCCAGGAGGGGTTTCTTGCGGCCCGTGCGGTCGGCCGCCGCGCCCGCGAGGGGCATGACGAGGATCGACACGATGACGGACGCGGAGACGGTGTAGGCGAAGAAGGAACCCGCCCGGACCGGTATCCCCAGGGGATGCACGAACCCGTCCGGGTCCGCCGCCGACTTCGCGACCGAGGTCAGATAGGGGCCCAGGAACACGGTGAGCACGCTCGTCGAGTAGGCGGAGCAGGCCCAGTCGTAGAAGTACCAGCCGCGCTGTTCGCGCCGCCGCTCGGCGGCCTCGTCGGCCGGCTGTGACCGCAGGGTGTCTGTACCCACCCGTGCCCTCGCTTCCCCGCGAACGCGTCGTCCCGGGGCTCAGGCCCAGACGCCCCGCTCCACCATGACCTCGCGCAATGTGTCGATGTGATCGGTCATGATGCCATCGACCCCCAGGTCCAGGAGCCGGTGCATGCGATCGGCCTCGTTGATGGTCCACACGTGGACCTGCACCCCGCGCGCGTGGGCGGCGCTCACGAAGCGCCGGTCAACCACGGGGACGCCGGACTGCTCCTCGGGTACCTGTGCGGCGACCGCCGAGCGGCGCACCGCGACCGGCACACCCCAGGACCGCAGCCGCAGGTTCAGCACCCCGCGCGTGCCGAACGACGTGGCCAGGCGCGGCCCGGCCAGGTGCTGGGCGCGGACCACGCGCTTCTCGGAGAAGGAGCCGACGCAGACGCGGTTCCAGGAGTCGGTGCGCTCCAGCAGGTCCAGGAGAGGGCGGAGCGCCGGCTCCGCCTTGATGTCGACGTTCCAGCGCACCTCGGGGAAGGTCTCCAGCAACTCCTCGAAGAGGGGCACCGGTTCCTTGCCCGCCACGCGCGCGTGGCTCACGTCCGACCAGAACAGGTCCGCGATCCGGCCCGCGCCGTCGGTGACCCGGTCCAGGGTCTCGTCGTGGAAGGCGACGAGCTTCCCGTCCGCCGTGGCGTGGACGTCGGTCTCGATGTACCGGTAGCCCAGCTCCACCGCGCGGCGGAACTGGAACACGGTGTTCTCCAGGCCGTCCGCCGCGCCGCCCCGGTGGGCGAAGGGGATCGGGCCGGGGTGGTCGAGGTACGGATGACGTATGAGCGTGGTCACCGGGGCAGTATCGCCCGTTCCGGTGACCCGGTGGCTACGACCGTGCTGCCGCCGGATGCCGACGGGGCGGCGAACACGCGCAGGAATAGCTGGGCGAGCGGGCCGATCGCCAGGGCGTACAGGAGGGTGCCGATGCCGACGGTGCCGCCGAGCGCGAAGCCGGTGGCCACGACCGCGACCTCGATCGCCGTCCGCAGCAGCCGGATCGACCGGCCCGTGCGCCGGTGCAGCCCGGTCATCAGCCCGTCGCGAGGGCCCGGTCCGAAGCTCGCGGAGATGTAGAGCCCGGTGGCGACTCCGTTGAGCAGGATGCCCGCCAGCAGCAGCGGAATCCGTACGGCCAGGCCGTGCGCGTCGGGCACCAGCGCGAGGGTGCCGTCCATGGCCAGGCCGACCACGAACACGTTGGAGACGGTGCCCAGGCCGGGGCGCTGGCGCAGCGGGATCCACAGGAGCAGCACCGCCGCGCCCACGATGATCGAGACGACGCCGATCGTCAGGCCGGTGAGTTCGGCGAGACCCTGGTGCAGCACGTTCCAGGGCTCCAGGCCCAGGCCCGACACCAGCAGGAGCGCCGAGCTGGTGCCGTAGAGCGCGAGTCCGACGTACAGCTGGACCAACCGTCGTCCGAGACGGCTCTGCGTGGGCAAAGGGTGCTCCCTGGTGGTGGTAGTGGCCTGGCACATGACACTCTGTGGCTTGAGAACGAATGCCAACCATGGCCAATTCCGGGAAGGTGGACTGGTTTCCATGGCGCAGTGGACCTCGGCGATGGGCGCCGCACAGCTCGCCCGGCTGCTCAACTCCCAGCAGGACCGGCCGGCCGGGCCCGGCACCCGCAGGCCGCCCGCCTATCGCGCGCTCGCGGACGGCATCCGCCTACTCGTGCTGGAGGGGCGCGTCCCGGTGGCCGCCCGGCTGCCCGCCGAGCGGGAGTTGGCCCTCGCGCTGTCCGTCAGCCGCACCACGGTCGCCGCCGCCTACGAGGCGCTGCGCACCGAGGGGTTCCTGGAGTCCCGGCGCGGGGCCGGCAGCTGGACCGCCGTACCTGCCGGTAACCCGCTCCCCGCGCGCGGGTTGGAGCCGTTGCCCCCGGAGGCCCTCGGCTCGGTGATCGACCTCGGCTGTGCCTCCCTGCCCGCGCCCGAGCCGTGGCTCACCCGGGCCGTCCAGGGCGCCCTGGAGGAGCTGCCGCCGTACGCCCACACACACGGCGACTACCCGGCCGGGCTGCCCGCGCTGCGGGCGATGATCGCCGAGCGGTACACCCTGCGCGGGATTCCGACCATGCCCGAGCAGATCATGGTGACGACCGGCGCGATGGGCGCCATCGACGCCATCTGCCATCTCTTCGCGGGGCGCGGCGAGCGGGTCGCCGTCGAGTCGCCCTCGTACGCCAACATCCTTCAGCTGATGCGCGAGGCGGGCGCCCGGCTGGTGCCCGTGGCGATGGCCGACGGGCTCTCCGGCTGGGACATGGACCGCTGGCGGCAGGTGCTGCGCGATGCCGCGCCCCGGATCGCGTACGTCGTCGCCGACTTCCACAACCCGACCGGCGCCCTCGCCGACGACGACCAGCGCCGCCGTCTCGTGGACGCGGCCCGCTCGGCCGGCACGGTGCTCGTCGCCGACGAGACGATGACCGAGCTGTGGCTGGACGACGACGTCGACATGCCGCGCCCCGTCTGCGGCTTCGACCCGGCCGGTTCGACGGTGATCACCGTCGGCTCCGCCAGCAAGGCCTTCTGGGCGGGCATGCGCATCGGCTGGGTCCGCGCGGCCCCCGACGTGATCCGCAGCCTGGTCTCCGCCCGCGCCTACGCCGACCTCGGTACCCCCGTGCTGGAGCAGCTCGCCGTGAACTGGCTGTTCAGCACCGGCGGTTGGGCACAGGCCGTCGAGATCCGGCGTGGCCAGGCCCGGGAGAACCGGGACGCGCTGGTCGCCGCGGTGCGACGGGAGCTGCCCGACTGGGAGTTCGAGGTGCCCAAGGGCGGCCTCACGCTGTGGGTGCGCACGGGCGGACTGTCGGGTTCCCGGCTCGCCGAGATGGGGGAGCGCGTGGGGGTGCGGGTGCCGTCCGGGCCGCGCTTCGGCGTCGACGGCGCCTTCGAGGGGTATGTGCGGCTGCCGTTCACCGTGGGCGGCGCGGTGGCCGAGGAGGCGGCGGTACGGCTGGCCGCGGCGGCCCGGCTGGTGGAGAACGGGGTCAGCGGGGGCGGCGAGTCGCCGCGCACGTTCGTGGCGTAGACGAGCAGAGACGTACCCGGGCCCGGTGCGGGCGGGCGACTCCCGGCCGCCCGCACCGACCCAGGATTCCTACGAAGTCTCCGCCACCGCGGCCTCCACCACCGCTTCGGCGGGCAGCGCCTCGGTCGGCAGTGTCTCCTCCGCGTCCGCCGGTGTCGTGCGCGGCGGGAGCAGGGCCAGGACCGCCTGGCGGTGCGCGTCGTTCGTCGCGTCGTCGTACGGGTCCGGGGTCGCCGGCACCTGGAGCCGGTGGACCGGACCGCTGCCGAGGCGGGCGTAGCCGCGGCCCGGGGGGATCTGGGCGATCGGTGTGGTGTGCGGGGGAGCGCCCAGGACCGCCTCCAGCTGGCCGGCGGTGGCGGGGCCGAGGACGACACGCGCGCGTGTGTGCTGTCGTACGGCGTCGCTCAGGGTGTCCGCGCTGTCGAACTGGTCGGCCACCACGACGGTCACATTGGCCGCGCGGCCGTGCCGGAGGGGGACCTGGAGCAGGGACTGCGGGTCCTTGTAGCCGTCGGCCGCCGCCACGTGGGCGAAGGCGCTCGGGCGGTCCAGGATGATCCACAGGGGGCGCCTGGTGTCGTCCGGTGCCGGGTGGCCCGACTGGCGGGCGCGGTTGGCCGCGATCAGCCGGCGTTCCGTCTCCTGGGCGGCCCACTCCAGGCTGGCCAGTGCGCCGGCCAGCCCGCACTCGACCGCGAGAACCCCGTCCCGGCCGGTGAGGCACGCGTACTCGCCGGTGCCGCCGCCCTCGACGATCAGGACGTCGCCGTACTGGAGGGCCTGGAGGGCGATCGAGCGCAGCAGGGTGGAGATGCCGGTGCCGGGCTGGCCCATGACCAGCAGGTTCGGCTCGGTGGAGCGGACGCCGGTGCGCCAGACGACCGGCGGGACGTCGCGCTGTTCCTCGCCGTGGGTGAGGGGGAGCGTGCGGTGGACCTGGGTCGGGTCGGTGAAGCCCAGGACGGTCTCGCCGGGGGCGGTGACGAAACGCTGGGCGGCGATGTCGGTGGGGAGCGGGGCGAGGACGCCGACCGTGAGGTGGTTGCCCTCCTCGTCCCACGCGAAGTGGTACTCCCGGCTGCGGCCGGACTTCGCGGTGAGCAGCTGCTCGATCCGCGCGCGGGAGTCGGCCTCGCCGTCGGTGAAGTACGCCGGATAGCGGACGACCAGCTGGGAGATCCGGCCCGCGCCGTCGAACTCGTAGGCGGGGAAGGCCTTCTCCCAGTCTCCGCCGTGGGCGAACAGGGGCGTCGGGTCCTCGGCGGCCGAGAAGTAGGGCACCAGCGCCTCGTAGAGGGACTGGAGGCGCTGGGTCTGGGACTCGTCGGGCCCTTCGGGCGCCGGCGGGGTGCGGTCCCGGCCCTGCCATGCCGCCGCCGCCATCAGGGTGATGGCGGCGAGCAGCGGGCCGTACGGGACCAGGGCCACGACCAGGATCACCGAGGCCATCAGGAAAAGCAGCGGCCCGCGTTTGTCCTTGGGGGTCTCGGCCCATCTGCGCCGGCCGGCGGATGCCAGCCGGCGCAGACCCCGGGTGATCGTGATCAGCGGATGGAGGACATCGGTGGCGCTGTCGGCCGCCGTCCGGGCCAGCTCCCGGCTCCGGGCGATCTGGGCGGTGCCGTTGCTCAGGATGCGGGGGAGGGGGCGCCGGGCCACTGCTGTCTCCTGAAGGTCCGTACGGGTGGTTGCGTCAGAACTTGATTCCGCCGAGGAGGCTCGCCAGGCTCTCGCCGCCGGCCTTGATGCTCGGCGCGATGGCCGTGCTGGCCATGTAGAAGCCGAAGAGTGTGGCCACCAGGGCGTGGGAGGCCTTGAGTCCGTCCTTCTTGAAGAAGAGGAAGACGATGATGCCGAGAAGGACGACGCCTGACATGGACAGGATCATTTGAGCTCTCCTGGTTCGTGGGGACAGTCACCATGAGTTGTTCCAGGATCACAGGATGTATCCATACGATAAAAGGTGCAAGTGGGTGAATTTCGGCAGATTTCCCTCGGATGGTGGAGCGCATTCGGGGCGTCTGAGCAGGGGTTTCACCTGTGTCGGGCCCCGTGGTGATCTTTGCCTCGGAGGGGGCCGGTCATGTGTCTGTGGAGCCAGTACGCTGGCGATTCACCCGTACTAGTGAGAGGCGGTCAGGCCGATGAGTGAAGCCCCCGACCCCGAGGTCGTGGAGCTCGCGACCAAGATCTTCGACCTGGCCCGCCAGGGCGGGACCGAGGCGCTGGTCGCGTACGTGGACGCGGGCGTCCCGGCCAACCTCACCAATGACCGCGGTGACTCCCTGGTGATGCTCGCCGCGTACCACGGGCACGCGGACGCCGTACGGGCCCTGCTGGCGCGGGGCGCCGAGGCCGACCGGATCAACGACCGGGGGCAGACCCCGCTCGCCGGAGCCGTCTTCAAGGGCGAGCAAGAGGTGATCGAGGTCCTGCTGGAGGCCGGCGCCGATCCGGCCGCGGGCACCCCGTCGGCGGTCGACACGGCCCGGATGTTCGCCAAGGCCGAGTTGCTGGAGCTGTTCGGCGCACACTGACGCGCGGCCCGTCGCCAGCCGGGACGGGCCTTCTGACCAGGTACGACAAGGAAAACGGGGGAAAACGGGGGAAGGCAGCACGGCGCCGCCCGAAATTTCGGTCGCGGCATCGAGAACTGCCGGGTCATCATGACGTCGTGATTTACGGACGCGATGGCTGGGCAGGTGTTGCCGCACCGCGCGGGCCGTAGTTGCGGCCCGCATGGGCCACCTACGAGAGGCAGAGGAAAATGGTCTACAGCAAGCAGGAAACGGCGGGCGCCCCGACGTGTTGTCACGCGGCCAGGTAGTGCACGTCCCCCGGTTGCGTCGACGCTTGATGTGAGGCTGTTTCCCATGTTCGATCCGGTCATAGCGCCCAGCGGTACGCTGCTCGGCCTGCTTCAGCGGGGCCGCGGCGACGGCACACTGCACGCGCTCACCGCACCCCGCGCCGAGGCACTCGCGGCGCTGAACCACTGTGTGCTGCGCGACCCCCGCCACGACTGGCAGGTGGAGAACCGCTCCCTGTACTACGCCCGTCTGTACCTCGATCTGCACGGCGACCTGGACGCCGTCGAGGCCCACCTCTTCGACACCGAGGACGTCCTCGACACCGAGGAGTCCCGCACGGGCCTCGCGCTCGCCGTCCTCGGGCACCTCGCCTCCTACGGCAGGCGGGACGCGCTCGCCCTGCTGCGCAGGTACGCGGCCTCCGGCAGCAACTGGGCCTGGGCCCTGGACGAGCTGGCGCTCAGGGACGACGACGCGGGCCTGCGTGCCCTCGCCGCCCCCGTGCTGGCGCGTTTCCCGGCCGACCCCGAGGGCGAGGCCGAACTGGCCACCGCCGTGCGTGACGCCTTCGAACCCCGGCCCTGGCGGCTGTGGGCCGAGGACCCGCGCGAATCGATCGCCACGCGCGTGCGTGCCGCCCAGGAGGCCGGCTGCTTCGACCTCTGGCAACGCCAGATGCGACCAACCGGGCCCCGTCCGGGGTGGAGCGTGCGAGCAGTGTTCGAATGGGCCCAACAGGGCCTCGAACGCGGCGCCGCGCTGCACGTCCCCGCCGCCCGCTGCCTCACCGCCGTGGCGGGTCCCGAGGACCGGCCCGAGATCGTCGAGGCCGCCAAGGACGGCGGCGAGGGAGCCCGCTGCACCGCCCTGCGCTATCTCGCCGACAGCAACGATCCCGAGGCCCTCCAGCTGATCGAGCGCGCGGTGGCCACCGGCCCGGCGCCCGTCGTGGAAGCCGCCGTGGACGCCTTCGAACGGATGCGGTCCGTCGCCGCCGTCGACCGGGCCCGCGGCTGGGCCCGCCGACCCGACCCGCTCGGCGCCGCCGCAGGACGGATGCTCGCCTGCCGGGGCGGAGCCCAGGACAGCGACCTCGTCCTCGGCGCCCTCAGGGAGGCCGTCATGGGCGAAGGACCCGACGCCCCCACCCTGTGGACCCTCGTCGACGGCGCCGGACGCCTCGGCATCGCCTGCGCCGCACCCGTCCTGCGCCATGTGTACCGCGAGACCGCCTCGTCCCATCTGCGCGGCCGGGCCGCCCGGGCCCTGGCCGCCACCGACCCCTCCTACCCCACAGGCTTCGCCGTCGAGTGCCTCTGGGACTGCGAGGAGACCACCCGGGAGATCGCCGCCCGGCACGCCGAGACCGGCGACGCCCGCGTCGTGGAGCAGCTCCGCAGGCTCGCCGCGGACCCGGCCGAGGAAGCGGAAGTCCAGACAGCCGTACGGAGCCGGATCGGGCCCGACGCCCCCGCAGTGTGAACGTGGGATGACCCGCGGGTCAGACGCGCATGGACGCCGTCTGGCCTGCTCGGGTGTGCAGCGCAACGCTCATGGGACGTTCACCGTTCGCATAGATCCACGTTGACGCGGCCACGTCCGGTGCGGCGACAACACGGGTATGCGTGTCGTCATCGTGACCGAATCCTTTCCCCCCGACGTGAACGGCGTGGCCCACTGCGCGCTCCAGACCGCCCGGCACCTCGTGGATCGCGGTCATCATCCGCTCGTCGTCGCGCCGGCCACCTCGGCCGGTCCCGGGCCGGACGCCGAGTCGCCGTGCCCCGTCATCCGCGTCCCCTCCCTACCGCTCCCGGGCTACCCCCAGGTCCGCGTCGCCCTCCCCAGCCGACGCGTCGCCGCGGCCATCACCGAACACCGCGCCGACATCGTGCACCTGGCCAGCCCCTTCATCCTCGGCGTCCGCGGCATGGCCGCCGCCGCGCGGCTCGGCATCCCCGCCGTGGCCGTCTACCAGACCGACCTCGCCGGATACGCCCGTACGTACGTCGGTGCGGGCGAGGCCACCGCCTGGCGCCGCATCCGCTCCGTCCACGCCGCCGCCGACCGCACCCTCGCGCCCTCCAGCGCGGCCCTGAGCGACCTGGAGGCACACGGCGTGCCCCGGGTCAGGCTCTGGCCGCGCGGCGTGGACACCGAGCGTTTCCGCCCCGAGTACCGGGACGAGGCGCTGCGCCGCGAACTCGCCCCGAACGGCGAACTGATCGTCGGCTACGTCGGCCGGCTCGCCCCCGAGAAGCAGGTCGAACTCCTCGCCGGAGCCTGCGGCATCGAGGGAGTGCGTGTCGTGGTCGTCGGCGACGGACCCAGCCGGCCGCACCTCGACGAGGCACTTCCGGGCGCGGTCTTCCTCGGCCGGCGTACCGGCGACGAGCTCGCCCGTATCTTCGCCTCGTTGGACATATTCGTGCACACCGGACCTTTTGAGACCTTCTGTCAGACCGTCCAGGAAGCCATGGCCAGCGGCGTCCCCGTCGTCGCGCCCGCCGCCGGCGGCCCGCTCGACTTGGTCGCCCACGGGCGCACCGGGTTCCTCTTCCCGCCGCGCGACGAGGCCGCCGTGACGGACGCCGTGCGGACCCTGGCCGCCGATCCCGCACTGCGCGCCGCGTACGGCACCGCCGCGCGGGCCATGGTCGAGGGCCGCACCTGGGCGGCCGTCGGCGACCAACTGATCGCGCACTACGGCGATGTCCTCGCCGGGCGCAGGACGGCGGTGGCGGCATGAACACCGCTTCGCTGCGGATCGTCCGCCTCGCCAACTTCGTGGCGCCCTCCTCCGGGGGGCTGCGCACCGCCCTGCGCGAACTGGGCAAGGGCTTCAAGGAGGCCGGGCACGATCCGGTCCTCATCGTGCCCGGCGAGCGCCACACCGACCGCGAGACCGAGCAGGGCCGGGTCATCACCCTGCCCGGTCCGCTGCTGCCCGGCACCGGCGGCTACCGCGTCCTCACCGACAAGCGGCGCGTGGCCGCCCTCCTGGAGCAACTCGCCCCGGACCGCCTGGAGGTCTCCGACCGTACGACCCTGCGCTGGACCGGCAAATGGGCCAGGCGGGCCCGCGTCCCCGCCGTGATGGTGTCCCACGAGACCGCCGACGGCGTCCTGCGCACCTGGGGCCTGTCGGAGAACATGTCCCGGCGCACCGCCGACGCCCTCAACGTCCGTACGGCGCACACCTACGCGCGCGTGGTGTGCACCACCGAGTTCGCCGAGCGGGAGTTCGTCCGCATCGGCGCCCGCAATGTCGTACGGGCTCCCCTGGGCGTCGACCTGGTGGAGCGCCGTCCGGCGCTGCGGGACCCCGGGCTGCGCGCGGAGCACGCACGCGTGGACGACGTTCTGCTGGTGACCTGCACCAGGCTCTCCGTCGAGAAGAAGCCCGGCACGGCCATCGACGCCCTGGAGTCGCTGGTACGGCGTGGGCGGCGGGCGGTCCTCGTGGTCGCCGGGGACGGGCCGCTGCGGGCCCGGCTCGAACAGCGGGCGCGGGAGCGCGGGTTGCCGGTCACCTTTCTCGGGCACGTCTCCGACCGGCGGCTGCTCGGCGCGCTCCAGGCCTCCGCCGACGTGTGCCTGGCGCCCGGGCCCGCCGAGACCTTCGGGCTCGCCGCGCTGGAGGCCATGGCCTGCGGCACCCCCGTGGTGGCCAGCGCCTCGTCCGCGCTGCCCGAAGTCATCGGCTCCGCCGGCGCCACGGCCGCGGACAACGGGAGGGCCTTCGCGGACGCCGTCGACATGCTGCTCGAACGCCCCGAGGCGGAGCGGCGCGCGATCGCACGCGCGCGTGCCGAGTGTTTCGGCTGGCACACGGCGGTCGACGCGTTCCTCGCGGCCCACGACGCGGATGTTCCGGTACGGCGGTTCGTGCCCGGAGGCGTGGCATGAGAACGGTCCGTTTCGTCGCCCTCGGGGACTCGCTCACCGAGGGCGTGGGCGATCCCGTCGGCGAGGCATGGCGCGGTTGGGCCGCGCTGCTCGCCGGCGGGCTGGCCGAACAGCCCGAAGGGTCCGTGGAGTTCACGAACCTGGCGGTCAGCGGGGCCCAGTCGCGGGACGTGCTGGAACGGCAGACCCCGGCAGGGCTCGCCCTGAACCCGGACGTCGTGTCCGTCGTCATCGGCGTCAACGACACCCTGCGCTGCACCTTCGACATCCAGGCCCTGGCTGCCCGCCTCGACGAGGTCTACGCGGCCTTCACGGCGCAGGGCGCGGTCCTGCTCACGGCCTGTCTGCCCGACCCGGGCGCGATGCTCGGCCTCCCGGGCGCGCTGGCCCGTCCGCTGGCCCGGCGGCAGCGGGCGGTGAACACCGTGGTGCACGCGCTCTCCGAGCGGTACGGGGCCGTGCATCTGCATGCGGCGGAGGGCGCGTGGATCATGGACCGCGCGATCTGGAGCGCGGACCGGTTGCACCCCGGGGAGCGCGGGCACCGCCAACTGGCGCTGCGTTTCCACGCGTTGCTCACCGAGGAGGGCGTGGCCTCGGGGGCCGCGCCCTCGCCCGAGCCCGAGTTCCCGGCGCCCACCAGGTCGGCCGGCCTGCTGTGGCTGGCGACCGCGGGCACCGGGTGGGTGGCCCGCCGCTGCACCGACCTGCTGCCGCAGCTCCTGAGGCTGGCCGCCGACGAGATGCGTCACCGGGCGCGGGGCACCAGTGCGCGGCTCGACCTGAGCGCGTCCCACGCCGTGTCGATGGCGCTGGCGTCCCTGTCGGTGCAGCAGGAGCAACCGGACGCCGCGTAGGGCGCCCGGGGCCTCAGCGGCGGCGTACGGCCACGAAACGGACCGGGGTTCCGGGCACTGCCTGGGCGGCCGCCGGGAGGTCCGTGGAGCGGACGACGGCGATCACCGGGTACCCGCCGGTGGTCGGATGGTCGGCGAGGAACACCACCGGGCGGCCGTCCGGTGGCACCTGGACGGCACCGAGGACCATGCCCTCGCTGGGGAGTTCACCGGTACGGGCCCGCTCCAGGGCGGGCCCCTCGGTGCGCAGCCCGATGCGGTTGCTCGCCGAGGACACCCGGTACGGGCGTGACGTGAACGTGCGTACCGCCTCCGGGGTGAACCAGTCGTGGCGGGGCCCCAGGGTCACCCGCAGGACGAGTTCGACCGGGGGACGCGGCTGCGGGGCGACGTCCACGCACGCGTGGCGGCTCATCGGGGACCCCAGCGGCAGTATGGCGCCGTTCGTGAGCGGAGCCGGACCGAGCCCGGACATCAGGTCCGTGGAACGGCTGCCGAGCACCGGCTCGACGCCCACCCCACCGGCGAAGGCCACGTAGGTGCGTACTCCGGAGACGGCCGTCCCGATGTCCAGGAGCGCCCCGGCGGGCACGTGCACGGGTGCTCCCCAGGCGACGGGTCGCCCGTTCACCGTGACCGGGCAGGGGGCACCGCCGACGGCCACGAGGATTGTTGAACGAGGCCGTACGGCACAGCCGTTGAGGGTCGTCTCCAGGACGGCCGCCTCGGGAGGATTGCCGACCAGCCGGTTGACGAGCGCCGCCGCGGGCCCGTCGAGCGCTCCGGAACGCGGCACCCCCAGGTGCGCGTGTCCGGGCCGTCCCTGGTCCTGCACGGTGGTCAGGGCCCCGGCCCGTACGACGGCGAACGCGCGGTCCGTCATACGTCCGCCACCGGGACGAAGCGCACGCGTGTGCCCGGCGACAGCAGTGCCGCCGGCTCGCGTGTGGCGTCCCACAGGACCGCGTCCGTCGTGCCGATCAGCTGCCAGCCGCCGGGCGAGGCACGCGGGTACACGCCGGTGTACGGGCCGGCCAGGCCCACGGCACCGGCGTGGACGGCCGTGCGCGGGGTGGCCCGACGGCGGACGTCGTAGCGGGCCGGGAGGCCGGTGAGGTAGCCGAAGCCGGGGGCGAATCCGCAGAAGGCGACGCGGAATTCAGTGGCCGCGTGGATGCGGGCCACCTCCTGCTCGGGGACGTTCCACAGCGCGGCGACGTCGGCGAGGTCCGGGCCGTCGTAGCGCACCGGGAGTTCGATCACCTCACCCGCGCGTGGGGGAGCGGAGGGTACGTCGGAGGTGGTGAGTTCGGATGCCAGGCGGGCCGGGTCGTCGAGGCCGTCGAGGAGGACCGTGCGGGCGGCGGGAACGATCTCGCGGACGGTGAGCAGGCCCTCCGCGCGGCGGCGCAGCAGCTCCGCGTGGACGGCCTGGGCCTCCTCCCCGGAGGCGACCTCGACGAGCAGCGCGCTGTCGCCGACGGGCAGGGCCCTCATGCGAAGGCCTCCACCCGGACACCCGACTCCAGGAGCCGCGCGCGGACCCTGCGGGCCAGGTCGACCGCGCCGGGCGTGTCCCCGTGCAGGCACAGGGAGCGGGCCCGTACCTCGATGCGCGCCCCGGAGAGCGCGTCGACCGTCCCGGAGCGGGCCAGGCTCAGCGAGCGCTCCACGACGGCCTCGGGGTCGGTGACCACCGCGCCGTCCCGGCCGCGTGGCACGAGCCTGCCCTCGTCGGTGTAGGCACGGTCCGCGAACGCCTCCGTGACGGCCGGCAGCCCGGCCTTCGCGGCCAGGTCGAGCACGACCGAGCCGGGCAGCCCGAGCACGGGCAGCGAGGCGTCGGCCAGGAGCACGCCCTCGATCACCGCGGCGGCCTGCTCCGGGTCGTGCACGATCCGGTTGTAGAGCGCGCCGTGCGGCTTGACGTACGACACGCGCGTGCCCGCCGCGCGGGCGAACACCTCCAAGGCACCGATCTGGTACGCCACTTCGGCCGCCAGCTCGGCGGACGGCACGTCCATCGCGCGCCGCCCGAACCCCGCCAGGTCCCGGTAGGACACCTGCGCGCCGACCCGTACCCCGCGCTCGGCCGCCAGCTCGCACACCCGCCGCATGGTGACCGCGTCCCCGGCGTGGAAGCCGCAGGCGACGTTGGCGCTGGTGACGACGGACAACAGCTGTTCGTCGTCGGTGAGGTGCCAGCGGCCGAAGCCCTCGCCGAGGTCGGCGTTCAGATCGATCATCATCTCTCCTGGTCAGGCGACGCGGTACTGCTCGTCGCGGGCGTCGGTGACGAACATCTGGCCCGGCGCGTGGGTGAGGGCGAACGGCGGGCGGGACGCCATCACCGCGGCCTGCGGGGTCACTCCGCAGGCCCAGAACACCGGGATGTCGTCCGGCGCGGCGTCCACCGGATCACCGAAGTCCGGACGCCCGAGGTCGTCGATGCCGAGTCCCGAAGGATCGCCGCAGTGTACGGGGCTGCCGTGCACCGCCGGGAGCAGCGCGGTCTCCCGGATCGCCGTCGCCAGGTGTTCCGGCGGCACCGGGCGCATCGACACCACCATCGGGCCGTGCAGCCGCCCCGCCGGGCGGCACGGGCGGCCGGTCACGTACATCGGGACGTTGCGGCCCTGCTGGATGTGGCGGATCGGGACACCCGCCTCACTCAGCGACCACTCGAAGGTGAAGCTGCAGCCGATCAGGAACGACACCAGGTCGTCGCGCCAGTACGCCCGCACGTCCGTCGGCTCGTCCACCAACTCGCCGTCCCGCCACACCCGGTAGCGCGGCAGATCGGTGCGCAGGTCCGCGCCGTCCGCGAGCACCGTCTCCCACGAGCCGGCGTCCGTGACGTCGAGCACCGGACAGGGCTTCGGGTTGCGCTGGCAGAACAGCAGCATGTCGTAGGCCCAGTCGGCGGGCACCGAGATCAGGTTGACCTGGGTGTGGCCCGCCGCGACCCCGGCCGTGGGACCCGTCAGCCCGGCCCGGAAGCGGGCCCGGGCGGAACGCGGGCTCCACGCGTGCGCGTGCTCGTCGACGAGGGTCAGGGGGCGGTCTTCCGTGCGGTTCACGCGAGTTCCTTCCCACGGGTCTCCGGCAGTCCGAGGAGCGCCAGTGCCGCGATGCCGTATCCGATGGCCCCGAAGACGAGCGCTCCGCCCACACCCCAACTGTCGGCCAGGAAGCCCACCAGGGTCGGGAAGACGGCACCCACGGCGCGGCCGGTGTTGTAGGTGAAGCCCTGTCCAGTGCCGCGCACGGCCGTCGGATACAGCTCGCTCAGGTACGAGCCGAAGCCGCTGAAGATCGCCGACATGCAGAATCCGAGCGGGAAACCGAGCACCAGGAGAAGGGTGTTGGCGCCGCTGGGAATGTGCGTGTACGCCAGGATGCAGATCGCCGAGAGCAGGGCGAAGAGCCAGATGTTGCGCTTACGGCCCAGTACGTCGGTGAGGTAGCCGCCGGTCAGGTAGCCGAGGAAGGCGCCGGAGATCAGGAAGGTCAGATAGCCGCCGGTGCCGACGACCGACAGACCGCGCTCCGTCTTGAGGTACGTCGGTACCCAGGTGGCGAGGGTGTAGTAGCCGCCCTGGACGCCGGTGGAGAGCAGGCCCGCGAAGACCGTCGTACGCAGCAGGCCCGGAGACTCGGCCGTGCCCGGCTTGAAGATCGCCGCGAACGAACCCTTCTGGGCGTTCTGCTCGCGCGCGGCCGTCGCCTCCGGGGCGTCGTGCACCCGGCGCCGCACCCAGAGCACCAGCAGCGCGGGCAGCGCGCCGGTCCAGAACATCACCCGCCAGGCCAGGTCGTCGCCGAGGAAGGAGAAGACCAGCGTGTAGACGACCGCGGCCAGCGCCCACCCCACGGCCCAGGAGCTCTGGACCGCGCCGAGCGTACGGCCGCGGTGCTTGGCGCTCGTGTACTCGGCGACCAGGACCGCGCCGACCGCCCACTCGCCGCCGAAACCGAGGCCCTGGAGTGCGCGGAACACCAGCAGGGTCTCGTAGTTGGGCGCGAAGCCGCAGGCCACGGTGAATACGGCGTAGGTGATCACCGTGATCATCAGGGCCTTGACGCGGCCGACCCGGTCGGCGAAGACGCCCGCTATGGCGCCTCCCACCGCGGAGACGACCAGCGTCACGGTGGTGAACAGGCCGGTCTGGCCGCTGTCCAGGCCGAAGTACGCGGCCAGCGCGACCATGCTCAGCGGCAGCGTGAAGTAGTCGTAGGAGTCCAGGGCGTAGCCGCCGAACGCGCCGGCGAAGGCGCGGCGGCCGTTCGGGCCGAGCGCGCGCAGCCAGGCCAACGCGCCGTCGTCGGCGGTGAGTTCATCCGTGCTCGGATGTACGCCGGTGACCGGGGCCTGAGGTGGAGGGGTCGTGCTCATGGGCACCTCGCAGAGGGAGGACGGAGGGTGCTGGGCGTGAGCAGTGCCGTGCGGAAGCCGTCGGCGCCGGGGTGAGCGGTGGCGCCTTGTCGAGAAAGGTAGAGGATCGTTGAACGATCCTTCAATACCCATGTTGTTTCGTTCTTGTATCTGCGGTTGAATTCCGGGCATGGCAGAGCAGCTGGCGGGACTGGCCGACGACCGCGCCCTCCTGGGCCGTACGAGCACCGCGGAACGCGTCTCGGACATCCTCAGGAGCCGTATCGCGGAGGGCTATTTCCCGCCGGGCACGCGGCTCTCGGAGGACAGCATCGGCGGGGCGCTCGGTGTGTCGCGCAACACACTCCGTGAGGCGTTCCGGCTGCTCACCCATGAGCGCCTGCTCGTCCACGAGTTGAACCGGGGCGTCTTCGTCCGGGTCCTGTCCGTCGAGGACGTCGAGGACATCTACCGCACCCGCCGCCTCGTCGAGTGCGCCGTCGTCCGAGGACTGGGCGAACCGCCGTACGCCCTCGAACGGCTCGCCGCGGCCGTGACGGAGGGGCAGCTGGCGTCCGTCGAAGATGACTGGAAAGGCGTGGGTACGGCCAATATCCACTTCCACCGGGAACTCGTCGCCCTCGCCGGCACCGCCCGCACCGACGAGCTCATGCGCAGCGTCTTCGCCGAACTCCGGCTCGCCTTCCACCTCGTGGACGACCCGAAGGCGCTCCACGAGCCGTACCTCCAGCGCAACCGCCTGATCCTCCAGGCCCTCCAGGCGAGCGATCCTCCCGAGGCCGAGAAACTGCTCGCGGTCTACCTCGACGACTCGCTCGAACGGGTCGTCGACGCCTACCGGCGACGGGTCGGCGAGGACGGCGCGGCGCCCGACTGAAGACGGCACGGCGCTCGACCGACTTGCACACGCGGCTGAGGCGGTAGTCGCTTCTGCGTCGTTTGGGTCGTTGTCAGACCGAGGACCTAGTCTGTGCACCGTGACTTCGCCTGCATCGACGGACAGCGTTCCGCCCCAGTTCAGCGCGGGGCCGCGCCCCGCCCCGGGCCCGGCCGCCGACGAGGGACTGGCGCGGCGACTGCGCGCGCTCGCCTGCACCGCGCCGCTGCACGACCTCGACGCACGCAAGGCCAATCTCGCGGGCGAGTACTCGGTCTACGGCATGGCGGAGGTGGCCCTCGCCGCCATCGACCTGGTCACCCTCAACATGGACTTCGACACCGGCGCGGACCACGACCAGATAGTGGCCAGGCTCATCCCGCGCATCGCCGCCCAGGCCCCGCAGCGCCCCGTCGTCGAGCACGAGCGCGTGGCCCGCTGGGTCCTGGAGAACCTGATCAACGTCGGCAGCGTCGACCGCGGCTTCCGCACGGTGTACGGCACGTTCGCCCAGGACGGCACCTATGTGCGCCGCGACTACGACTTCAAGCTGATCGAGGAGGTCCCCGGCTACGGCGGCAGTGTCTACCTCCGTACGACCGACGAGGCCGTCAACGTCCTCGTGGGCGCCCTCGACACGGACGTCACCAGCGCGCAGATCGCCGCCGAGGTCAAGCTGGAGGTGCTGATCAGCCGCGGCCGGCTCGCCGACGCGCAACTCGCCGCCGAGCAGGCCCGGTACCGGACCGTGCAGTACTCGGAGACGCTCCGCCGCGCCCTGGACGCCACCCGGCGCAACGTCCGCGCGGTGGACTGGCTCAACGCCGTGCCCGACATGATCGCCGAGGCCCTCGACCACGTGGCCGACCGGTATCGCCACGAGAACGCGATCCTCACCAACATCCGCAAGGCCCGTGACGAGTCCGAGGACGCCGAACAGAAGCGGCGTGCGGCCGAGTTGGTCGACATCGTCAAGGACTGCATCCGACGGCACACACAGCTCCAGTCACGCCTCATGGAGGCCGGGCCGCTGTTCCGCGCCGAGCAGGACCGGCAGGCCTTCGCCACGCCGATGACGACCTCGGGGATCGACCTCTACGGGCATCTCGTCTCGCCCGTTCTGCCGTTGCCCCTGGAGCAGGCGATCCGGGTCACGGACGCGTTCTTCGCTCGCGGGACCGGGTTGCGTACGCCGGTGTCCGTTCGGGTGGGGGATCTTGTCGACATACTGCTCACCCCGCCCGCTGAGCGGGAGCATCTTGGGGCGGAGATGCCGGAGCCGGATCTCATCGCTACGCCGGATGACAGTCGGTTCAGCGAGGAGCAGTTGGCGGCGGCCATGGAGCTGCTCGATCTGCCGGCGGATGCGCCTCGGCGGTTGTCGGGGTTGCTTGCGGATGCGCGACGTCAGGATGCGGAACTGCCTTATCTGGTTGCCCTGTTGGCCGTGCATGCGGCCAGTCCGCCCGTTGGTACTGCCTATCGGCAGGGGGAGGCGAAGTTGTTGTTCGCTGTGGATGACGGGACGGAGTTGGACGATCCGGAGTTCGGTGGGGCCGATCTCATTGTGGGGATGGCCCTGTTGGACGCGGTGGGGATGGCGGCCGGGCGGAGTGAGGCGGCGTGATGGGTTGGTCGGCTTTCGGGTGCGGGCTCGTTGTGGCTGCTCGCGCCCACGCGGCAGAGCCGCACATGTCACGGCCCCGCGCCGCTGAAGGGGCGCTTGGCCTCGCCCTCGTCTTCAAGATCAAGGAGTTGTCGTCGTGAGTGAGCAGGGCGAATGGAGTGAGCCGGAGGCTGTCGCCCCGGCGGTGAGTGCAGCTGTCACGCCCGCCGACGCTGCCGACGCCGCTCGGCTTGTTGCCTTCGGGCTGCAGCCCAAGTTGCAGCCTGCTCGCGATCAGGAGTACGCGGAGTTGCTGCGCCGGTACCGGGAGGACTCGCCGTTCGCGCGGCTCGCCGATGCCGTCGCCGCCGGGCTCGGACTCGTCGTCCTGGAGGTGTCCCCGCGTGCGGGGATGGCCGTAACCGCCGCCGAGGACTCGGTGTTCGCCGTGCGCATGGGGGACTACGCGCGTCGTACGGCCGCCGACTCCGGGGATCGGTTCCTGCACGGGCTCGCGCATCTCGCCGTCGCCGCGATGGCGTTCCCGCGTCCTGAGGATCTCGCCGACGACGGGTACATCGGGCGCGTCACGGTCAACGGGGTCGACGCCTTTGTGCGGCAGGCTTGTCGGCGGTTGGAGGAGCGGGCCGACGAGCAGGGTATGAACACCGACCCGGCCACCGACGCGCCGGGCCTTGAGGCCGCCTGGCGGATCTGGGTCAGACGCAGCGCGACCGGAGCCACCAAGGACGCCCGGAGACTGGCCGGTTCGACCACCGGCATCGTCGGCAAGGCCGCCGCCTTCCTCACTGACTCCGGGTTCCTGCAGCGCACCGGTGACGACAACGGCGGGACCTATCGCACGACCGCCCGTTATCAGCTCCAGGTGCGTGACATGGCCGGAAGTGCCGCGATGGCCGAGCTGTTGGAGCTGGGCGTCGTCCCGGTCACCGACGGCACCGCGAGCCTGCTGCCCGCCGAAGACACCGAGGACCTGGAGCTGGTGGCCGACGCCGGACTGCCGTTCCACTCCTGAACTCCCCCCACCTGCCGAAGACTTACGACGAGAGTCCGCCATGTACGAGCTGTCCCGGGTCCGCCTCTACTCCATCGGGCCCGCCGGTGCGCGCTACGCCGACACCGTGCTTGACCTGCGAGGCGTGGGCAAGCCCGTGCCCGACCCCGCGCCCACCCAGGCGGAGTTCTTCGAGGACGAGCCCGTCGGTCCGCCGCGCCGCCCCGCGCCCGCCGGTGTGCTCTTCCTGGAGAACGGCGGCGGCAAGTCCGTCCTGCTCAAGCTGATCTTCTCCGTGATGCTGCCCGGTCACCGCAACACGCTGGGCGGCGCCAGCTCCGGTGTGCTGCGCAAGTTCCTCCTCGCGGACGACTGCGGCCATGTCGCCCTGGAGTGGCAGCACACGCTGACCGGCGAGTGCGTGGTGGTCGGCAAGGTCAGCGAGTGGCGGGGGCGTCAAGTCTCCAACGACCCGCGGAAGTTCGCCGAGGCCTGGTATTCGTTCCGGCCCGGGCCGGGGCTCAGCCTGGACAACCTCCCCGTCGCCGAGGCCACCTCCGTACGGCCGCCCGCCGAGGGCGCGTCCGGTGCGCAGGGCCGGCGGCGCACCATGAAGGGCTTCCGCGACGCCATCACCGAGGCGGGCAAGGCGTATCCGCACCTCGAAGTGCACTGGGAAGAGATCCACGACCGCTGGATCGAGCACCTCGGTGACCTCGGCCTCGACCCCGAACTCTTCCGCTACCAGCGGGAGATGAACGCCGACGAGGGCGAGGCCGCCGGTCTCTTCGCGGTCAAGAAGGACTCCGACTTCACCGACCTGCTGCTGCGCGCGGTCACCGACACCCGGGACACCGACGGCCTCGCCGACCTGGTCGGCGGCTTCGGCAACAAGCTGGGACGACGAGCCGAGTTGATCGCCGAGCGGGACTTCACGGCCGGTTCCGTGGATCTGCTCGGCCGGATCGTCGAGGCCGCCGAGGCACGGGCACGCGCGCGTGACATTCACGTCGGCGCCGAGCGCCGTACCCGCACCCTGGCGCGCCGCCTGTCCGCGCGGGGCGCGCAGGAGCGGGTGCGGGCCGCCGACCTCGCCCAGCGGGTCACCGCCGCCGCGTACGCCGTCACGCATGCCGAGGGAGCGCGGGAGCGCAGCGCGCTGATCGCCGCCGAACTGGCGTACCGGCACGCCTCGTTGGCGCTCGCCACGATGGAGAAGTCCGCCGCCGCGCAGAAGCGCGAGCTGGCCGACGCCCGCACGCTGCACGCCGCCTGGCAGGCCGCCGAGGCGGTACTGCGGCACCGTGCCGCCGCCGACCGCTCCGCGCGCGTGGCTGTCGCGATCCGCGAGGCCGAACGGGACGCCGCACCGGCGCTGGCCGCCCGCGCCAAGGCCGCCGTCGATCTCGTACGGGCCCTGCACGAGGCCGCAGAGAGCGCGGAGAACCTGGCCAACGAGGGCGAGGAGAAGTCCGCCGCCCTCCAGGAGGTCGGCGAGACCTCGCATCGGGACGCGACCTCCGCCGCCACCGAGGCGCAGCGCGCCCGCAGCGAGGTCGGACATCTGCGCCAGCGCCTGTCCGAGGTCGAGCAGGAGACCGCCGAGGCGGTGCGCGCCGGTTGGCTCGACGACAGCGCCCCCGACGCCGACCCGGCCCGCGCGGCCCTCGCCGCGAGCGACGCCGAGAAGACCGCCGTGGCCGCCTGGGACACCACGCGCGAGGCATCCCGCCGGGCCTCCGAGCACGCCCGCGAAGCGGCTTCCGCCGAGTCCCGCGCGGAGTTGACGGCGGCCCGCGCGTCCGACGCTGCCACCGCCGCCGAGCGGACCTACGACGCCGAGCGCCGCCTCGCCGAGGGGTTGGCGGGGGAGCAGCGGCTCGCGGAGCTACTCAGCCTGCCTGGTGCCGGTGGTGCCGCAAGCGGTAGCGGTGGTGTGCCGGTGCCGCGTGGTGCGGGCGGTGAGCGCGCGGCCGACGGGGTCGCGTCTGGACAGGGCGATGCCGGGGCCGTAGGCGGTGCGGGACAGGGCGTCGCGGGCGCGCGGTCGGGTGCCAGCGGTGATGGTGCCGAGTCGGACGCACGCACCGGTGCTTCGGCCAACGGCCTTGCTGCAAGCGGCCGTTCCGCCGCCAAGGCCTCTGCGGTCGCCCACCCCGGCGCCGCCAAGCCCGCTCGCCCGCTCGCCGAAGGCCCCCTCACCCCCGAGGAACTCGACCGGTTCGCCGACGAGTTGCGCGAGCTGCTCGACGACGGGGTCTCCTCCGCCGAGCGGCACCTCTTCGACCTGCGCACCGCCGCCGCCGACGACTCCCGGATTCTCGGGGCGCTCGGTGACGGCGGGCTGCTGCCGCCCGGCCCGGACGTGCTGGCCACCGTCGAGTACCTCGGTGAGCACGGCATCCCCGCGTTGCCCGGCTGGCGTTACCTCGCCCAGGCCGTCGACCCCACCGACCACGCGCGCGTGCTCGCCGCCCGGCCCGAGCTGGTCGACGGCGTGGTCATCACCGACCCGGACACTCACGCGCGTGCCCGTGAGGCCCTCAGCGACGCGGCCCTGCTGCCCCGGTCCGCCGTGGCCGTCGGCACGGCCGCCGCCCTTCTCGCCCCGACCCCGGCGTCCGACGCACAGAGCAACGACGTCTTCCTCGTACCGCCGAACCCGGCCATGCACGACGAGCACGCCGCCGACGAGGAGCGGCAGGCGCTGCGCGCGCGGGCGGGCCAGCGGGACGAGGAGATCCGTACGCTCGCCGCGCGGCTCGGCAAGGACCGGGAGTTGGCGGCGCGGCTCGCGTCCTGGCGCACCGGCTGCCCGAGCGGGCGGCTGGTCGAGCTGGCGCAGGCAGCGCAGGACACGCGCGCGTTCGCCGAGGAGGCCGAGGCCGAACTCGCCGAGGCGCGGACCGTGCGGGCCGAGGCCGACGAAGCCGCCGCCGAGGCCGCCCAGGTGCGCGACGAGCGGCAGGAGGCCGCGCAGAAGGCACGGCGCGCCGCCGACGCCCTCGCCGGACTCGCCTTCCGGCTGCGGGAACGCGCCGGCTGGCAGGTCAAACTGCGTGAACTCGCCGACGAGGCAGCCGAGTCGGAGGCCCGCGCCCAGTCCTGCCTGGAGCGCGCCCGCGCCGCAGACGAGGACCGCCGCGCCGCCCAGCGCGCCGCCGACGACGCGCGCCGTACGGCTCGTGCGCTGCGCGCCGAGCGCTCCGAGATCGCGGGCGCCCCCGACGACGTACCGGAAGACGACCCCGACGCCCCCAAGCCCGCGCTGCCCGACCTCCGAGAGGCCTACCGGGCCGCCTCGCAGCTCTACGAGAAGGTCGGCGTCGGCGCCGATCTGCGGGCCGAGCAGGCGCGGGCGGAGAGCGACGAGAGCGCGGCGATCGCCGAGTTGGACCGGCTCAGCAACAAGGTCCGCACGCGTGCGGCGCAGTTGCTCCAGTCGCCTGACGGCTCCGACGGGCCGTCCCGGCAGGCCGCCGTGGCGCGTGCCGAGGAACTGGTGCAGCTGCTGGAGACCCGGGTGTCGACCGCGAGCGAGCAGCTCGGGCGGCTGCGCGGCGAGTCCGAGCGGCACGCGCCCGAGGACGGCGAGGCGCACACCGAGCTGACCGAGGAGCTGATCCCGCGCGACGCCGAGCACGCCCAGGCCCTGCTGCGTACGGCGACGGCCGAACTCGGCTCCCGCACCGACGCGTTGGGCCAGGCCCGCGAGGCCCACGCCGAACTCCTCGACGCCCACCGCACCGCCGAGGACGGGGCCGGCGGTTTCGACGAGACCGCCGCGATGCTCCGTGACCTGATGCGCGAGCACTCCTCGGACGAGGAGCAGGAGGAGCCCGAGCCGTACCCGGGCAGAGTGGAGGAGGCCCGGCACTCCGCCGCCGAGGCCCGCCGCTCGCTGCGCGGCTGCGCCGCCGACCTGTCCGCCGCCGAGGGCGCCGTACGCGAGGCGAGCGATGTGCTCGTGCGGCACGCCAACTCCACGCGCTACGAGCAGGTGCGGACCCCCGCGCGACAGCAGATCCGTGAGCTGCCCGCGTCCGCGCTGCCCGAGCACGCGCAGAAGTGGGCCGACGCCTTCGCGCCCCGACTCCGGGTCCTCACCGACGAGTTGGCGCAGCTGGAGCGCAACCGCGACTCGATCGTGGACCGGCTCCGCGGGCTCGTCGAGTCGGCACTGGCGACCCTGCGGTCCGCGCAGCGGCTGTCCCGGCTGCCCGAGGGGCTCGGCGAGTGGTCCGGGCAGGAGTTCCTGCGCATCCGCTTCGAGGAGCCCGACCAGGCCACGCTCGCCGAGCGGCTCGGTGAGGTCGTCGACGAGGCGACCCGGGCCGCCGTGAAGAAGAACTCCGACATGCGGCGCGACGGAATGTCCCTGCTGCTGAGGGGAGTCGGGGCTGCCCTTGAGCCCAAGGGTGTCGCCGTCGAGATCCTCAAGCCGGACGCCGTACTACGCGCCGAGCGGGTGCCCGTCGGGCAGATGGGCGACGTGTTCTCCGGCGGTCAGCTGCTCACGGCGGCCATCGCCCTGTACTGCACGATGGCCGCGCTGCGCTCGAACGACCGGGGCCGCGACAAGCACCGGCACGCCGGCACGCTCTTCCTCGACAACCCCATCGGGCGGGCCAACGCCACCTATCTGCTGGAGCTCCAGCGCGCCGTGTCCGACGCGCTCGGTGTCCAACTCCTGTACACCACCGGCCTGTTCGACACCACAGCGCTGGCTGAGTTCCCGCTGGTCATCCGGCTGCGCAACGACGCCGACCTGAGGGCCGGCCTGAAATACATCAGCGTGGAGGAGCACCTCCGGCCGGGTCTGCCGCAGCAGGCCCCTGCCGGAGAAGGTGAGTCGGTGCACAGTGAGATCACCGCGACCCGGATGTTCAAGCGTCCGGCGCCGGCCGCTCCGTAGGCGAACCTCAGGAGTGTGACAGCTGCCCGGTGCCGCTCTTGCGGGCTATCCGCTCCTGGGCCCGCTCGCTGGACCGCGCCTGACGCTGGGCCCGACGCCGCTCGCGGCGGAGGGCCCGTGCCGTGCTGCTGGGCTCAGAGATCACGCCGTTGCGCTGGTTCCACATCTGGCGGGTCACCCATACGTCGAGGGCGCCCCAGGTGGCCACCACCGTGCTGACCACGCTGCTGATCACCATCGGGAACGCCAGCCAGGACCCGGCCATCGTGCACAGGAAGGCCACCGTCGCCTGGATCAACGTCACGGCGATGATGAGCACCGCCCGCACGGCCGCCGTACGCACCGGATCGGGCAACCGGCGCCGACGCGCGGGCTCCTCGATCCACAACGGCCGGTAGTACTCCTGCTGTTGCGCTGCCGCGCGAGCCGGACGCGGCTCGTCGAATTCCGCCGCCGCAGGCTCGCCCGAGCCCCTCTGCGCCTCGCCGCCGCCCGCCGTCGTACCACCGTCTGCCGGAATATCGTGATCCGGTGCCTCACGGCGCCGCTGCGCCGTCGACCGCGCCGCCACGCCGTCCTCAAGCGCCTCTTGCCGCTCCGCCGTGCCCATCAACGTGTCCTCCCCACCGCCGGTACACCACTCGCCCCGGAGTCCGAAAACTCCGGCTCCCCAGTGGGTGCCCGGCTTGCGCTGTTTTACGCCGCACGGTTGCGGATGCGGCTCCTGTGGCCGGTTCCGCCCCCATGTCCCGTAGAGAAAGACGAACAACACGCCACGAAGATTCCCAACAGACGAAAAATTCCGGCCAACTGGCCAAGTGGACCGATCGGATGGGGTGTGGTGATCTCGGGGATATCAGGGCGGCAATCTCCCGCAATGACCCGACAACTCCCCATGTCTCGTCGCTGTTGCGG